>NZ_VDFS01000043.1:111882-115825 GCF_006151955.1 Georgenia sp. 311
GTCGTGCACATCTGCACGCCCAACTACCTGCACTACCCGCTGGCCATGGCCGCCATCGAGGCCGGCAAGCACGTCGTGTGCGAGAAGCCGCTCGCCACCAACCCGCAGGACGCCGTGCGGATGGCCGAGGCGGTCACCGCCCGGGGCCTGGTCGGCGCCGTCCCCTTCATCTACCGGTTCCACCCCATGGTCCGGGAGGCGCGCGAGATGGTGCGCTCCGGCGGCCTGGGCCGCGTCGTCCTCGCCCACGGCTCCTACCTGCAGGACTGGCTCAGCGGCGCCCAGGACGACAACTGGCGGGTCGACGCCCGCCTCGGCGGCGCCAGCCGCGCCTTCGGCGACATCGGCTCCCACTGGTGCGACCTCCTCGAGTTCGTCACCGCCGACCCGATCCGCGCCGTCAACGCCCGGAGCGCCACCGTCAACGCCGAGCGTGGGGGGCGCTCCGCCGTCGAGACCGAGGACGTCGTCGTCCTCCAGTTCGAGACCGAGGGGGGCGTGCTCGGCACCGCGACGGTCTCCCAGGTCTCCCCGGGCCGCAAGAACCGCCTCCTCCTCGAGGTGTCCGGCTCCGAGGCGAGCATCTCCTTCGACCAGGAGGACCCGGAGAAGCTCTGGGTCGGCGCCCGGCAGGGCTCGCGCCTCCTCGTGCGCGACCCCGACGTCCTGTCGGCCGCCGCCGCCCCGTACGCCGGCGTGCCCGCCGGGCACCCGCAGGGCTACCAGGAGTGCTTCGCGAACTTCGTCGCCGACACCGCCCGGGCCATCGGCGGGCAGACCCCGGACGGGCTGCCCACCTTCGCCGACGGCCTGCGCGCCTGCCGGATCGCCGACGCCGTCCTCCGCTCCGCCGAGACACAGGCCTGGACCGAGGTCGAGTCGTGACCACCGGGGGTCGGGGGGCCCCGCTCCTGCGCATGGAGGGCATCACCAAGTCCTTCTTCGGGGTCCAGGTCCTGTCCGGGATCGACCTCGAGGTCCGGGCCGGTGAGGTCCACGCCCTCGTCGGTGAGAACGGCGCCGGCAAGTCGACCCTCATGAAGATCCTCGCCGGGGTCCAGCCCGCCGACAGCGGCACCGTGACCCTGGACGGTGAGCGGGTGAGCTTCGGCCACCCGCTGGAGGCGCAGGCCGCCGGCGTCACCACCGTCTTCCAGGAGTTCAACCTCCTGCCCGAGCGCACCGTCGCGGAGAACGTCTTCCTCGGCCGGGAGCCGCGGCGGCGAGGCCTCGTCGACCGCGCCCGCATGGTCAAGGACACCGGTGCGCTCCTCCAGGACCTCGGGGTCGACACGATCTCCCCGCAGGTCAAGGTGCGCAGCCTGTCCGTCGCCGAGCAGCAGGTCGTCGAGATCGTCAAGGCGATGTCCTTCGACGCCCGCATCATCTCGATGGACGAGCCCACGGCGGCGCTCGCCGACCACGAGGTCGAGCTGCTCTACCGGCTCGTGCGCCGCCTGCGGGACCGCGGGGTCGCGGTCCTCTACGTCTCCCACCGGCTCAAGGAGATCTTCGACCTGTGCGACCGGATCACGGTCCTCAAGGACGGGAACCTCGTCGCCACCGTCGACGCCGCGGACATCACGCCGGACGAGCTCGTCCGCACGATGGTCGGGCGCTCGATCAGCTCGCTGTTCCCCGCGCCCCGCGAGGGCACCTCGCTCGGCGACGTCCGCCTCACCGTCCGCGGCGCGGGCAACCACATGGTCCGCGACATCGGCTTCGAGGTGCGGGCGGGGGAGATCGTCGCGCTCGCCGGGCTCCAGGGCAGCGGGCGCACCGAGATCGCCCACGGCCTGTTCGGCGTCGACCGCTTCCGCACCGGCGAGATCGAGGTCGACGGCCGCCCCGTCTCCCCGCGCTCCCCGCGCCAGGCGGTCCGGGCCGGCGTCGCGCTCGTCACCGAGGACCGCAAGGCCGAGGGCCTGGCCCTCAACCAGTCCGTCGTCGCCAACGCCCGCCTCGTGCTCGACGCCGTCACCCCGCGACGGGCCGCGGAGCGAGCGCGCCGCATCCCCGGGATCCTGTCCTCCCTCGAGCTCACCGCCCGCAGCGGCGGCCACGAGGTCCGCTTCCTGTCCGGCGGCAACCAGCAGAAGGTCGTCCTGGCCAAGTGGCTGGTCACCGACCCCCGCGTCATCGTCATGGACGAGCCCACCCGCGGCATCGACGTCGGCGCCAAGCACGCCGTCTACGAGCTCATGCGCGACCTCGCCGCCGAGGGCGTGGCGATCGTCCTCATCTCCTCCGAGCTGCCCGAGGTCATCGGGATGGCCGACCGGATCATCGTGCTCCACGACGGTGAGATCAGCGGCGAGCTGCCCGGCGGCTGCGACGAGGAGGCCGTCATGGCCCTGGCCACCCGGCACGACACCGTGGAGGAGAGCGCATGACCGCCCGTCCCGAGGTCGGCACCGCGCCCACCGGCCGACCGCCCGCGCCCCGGCCGATGCCCAGCCGCGTCTCGGCGCTGCGTCACGTCCCGCTCATCTACGTCGCGCTGCTCATCCTGCTCGTCGTCGCCGCCGTGCTCATGGCGGCCCGCGGTGACAACCTCCTCAGCGGCGGGTCGATCGTCGACATCCTCACCCGCTCCAGCCTGCTCGGCTTCATCGCGATCGGGCAGACCCTCGTCATCCTGTGCCGCTCCCTCGACCTGTCGGTCGGGTACGTCGCGGCGCTGAGCAGCCTCGTCGCCGCCGTCGTCATGGACGGGGACCCCTCGCGGATCGTCCTCGGGGTGGCCGCCGCGCTCGGGGTCTCGGCCGCCGTCGGGCTGTTCAACGGCCTCGTGACGACGAGGCTCGGGGTCCACGCCTTCATCACGACCCTCGGCTCCGGCCTCATCATCAAGGGGTTCCTCGACACCCGGTACCCCGGCCCGTCCGGGTCGGTCCCCTCCGCCTTCCAGAGCTTCGGGTACACCCGCATCGGGGTGCTGCCGCTGTCGGCGGTCGTCATGCTCGTCATCGCGGCCGCCGGCGTCGTCCTGCTCCACCGCACCCGCCTGGGGCACTCGATGTTCGCCGTCGGCGGCAACATCGACGTCGCCCGGCTCTCCGGGATCCGCACCGACCGCACGCTCGTCGTCGCGCACGTCCTGTGCTCCCTCATGGCCGGGCTCGCCGGGCTGCTCCTCGCGGCGCGCTTCAGCACCGGCGTCGGCGCCCAGATCTACGGCGCCGGGTACGACCTCGACTCCATCGCCGCCGTCGTCCTGGGCGGCACGCTCCTGCTCGGCGGCCGCGGCGGGATCGGTGGCACGATCGCCGCCGTCCTCATCCTCGCGGTGCTCGACAGCCTCTTCAACGAGCTGCAGATCAACCCGTTCTTCCGCGACGTCCTGCGGGGAGTCATCATCATCGCCGCCGTCGCCCTGTACGCCCGCCGCCAGATCGACCCGAGGAAGGCCAGGGCGCGCTTCCGGGACGTCACCTCCCGGGCAGCCGGGGCAACGAGCCGAGGAGGCCGCTCATGACGACGACGCCGGACCAGGCGGCGCGCCCGTCCGTGCTCGACCGGCTGCGCCGCGCGGGCAGCGGCCCGGTGTTCGTCGTGCTCACCGTGCTCGTGCTCGCCATGGCCGTGCTCAACCCCGGCTTCTACGAGCCGCCGTCGCTCATGGCGTTCCTGCGCAACGCGGCCCCGCTCGTCGTCCTCGCCATCGGCCAGTACTTCGTCATCGTCTCGGGGGAGTTCGACCTGTCCGTCGGCAGCCTCGTCGGGGCGCAGGTCGTCATCGCCGCCCGCCTCATCAACGGCGAGGAGGACCGCACGTGGCCCGTCATCGCCCTCATGGTGGGCTTCGGGCTCCTCGTCGGCCTCGTCAACGGCCTGGTGACCACCCTCCTGCGGGTCCCCTCGTTCATCACCACCCTCGGCACGATGCTCGTGCTCTTCGGGGCGATCCGCCTGTGGACCGGCGGCTCGCCCACCGGCGCGC
>NZ_VDFS01000043.1:116200-118077 GCF_006151955.1 Georgenia sp. 311
CCCTCGCCGTCGTCGGGATCCTCCTCATGCGGTCGTCCTACGGCCGGGTGCTCGTCGCGACCGGCGACAACGCCACCGCCGCGACGTACGCGGGCGGACGGGTGTGGCTCGTGCGCACCGGCGCGTTCGTCCTGTCGGCGCTGTTCGCCACCGTCGCCGGGATCCTCATCGGCGGCTTCGCCGGCGTCTCCGCCCAGGTCGGCCAGGGTCTGGAGTTCACCGCGATCACCGCGGTGGTCCTCGGCGGGGTGCTCCTCGGCGGTGGCCGCGGCTGGGTCGTCGGCGCGATGGCCGGCGCCCTCACCTACCAGCTGCTCGAGCGGCTGCTCGTCCAGCTCGACATGCCCTCGACGCTCAACCCGACGATTCAGGGCGTCATCATCATCGCCGCGGTGGCCTTCGCGGCGAACCAGTCGCGCACCCGGCGGGGCAGGACAGCACCCCAGACGCCTGCCGAGCCGCAGCCCGTGGGAGTCCGATGACCTGACCCGTGCAGATCTGCGTGCCAGTCCGCCGTCCCGACGACCCGACACCCACCACTCATCGCTACCAAGGAGGGTAATGATGCAGCGAACGCTACGCCTGACCGCGGGCCTCCTCGGCCTGGGCCTCGTCCTCACCGCCTGCACGACCGACGCACCGACCGAGTCCGCGGACCCCACGCCCGCGGCCACCGAGGCGACCGACGCCCCCACCGACGGCGCCGACACCACCGGCGGCACCCCCGAGGGGGAGTTCTTCGTCCGCACCGACTACGAGCGCGAGCTCGCCCAGCGTGACATGACCCCGGAGGGCGACGACGCCACCCCGTGGCTGCAGATGATCGAGCCCGTCGAGATGGTCGACACCTCCGAGTTCGTCTCCGAGGGCCCCAACACCCTGTGCTTCTCCAACGCCTCGGTCTCCAACCCGTGGCGCGTGACCGGCTGGACGACCATGCAGCAGCAGGTCGAGGTCCTCCAGGCCGAGGGCGTCATCGGGGAGTTCCGCGTCGCGGACGCCGCCGACGACGACAACAAGCAGATCTCCGACATCCAGTCCTTCGTCTCCGACGGAGACTGCGACGCGATCGTCATCTCCCCCTCGACGACGGCCACCCTCACCCCGGCCGTCGAGGCGGCCTGCGCGAGCGGCGCGCCGGTCATCGTCTTCGACCGCGGCGTCAACACCGACTGCGCGGTGACCTTCATCCACCCGATCGGCGGCTACGCCTACGGCGCCTCGGGCGCGGAGTTCCTCGTGGACAACCTCGAGCCGGGCTCGAGCGTCCTCGCGCTGCGGATCCTGCCCGGCGTCGACGTCCTGGAGCACCGCTGGGGCGCGGCGAACGACATCTTCTCCCAGAGCGACCTCGAGGTCGTCGGGGTGGAGTTCACCGAGGGCGACGCCGCCCGCATCAAGGACGTCGTCACCCAGTACCTCCAGCGCGGGGACGTCGACGGCATCTGGATGGACGCCGGTGACGGCGCCGTCGCCGCCGTCGAGGCCTTCGAGGACATGGGCGCGGACTACCCGGTGTTCGTCGGGGAGGACGAGCTCAGCTTCATGCGCAAGTGGCAGGAGACCGACATGAACGCCATCGGCCTGAGCTACTCCAACTTCCAGTGGCGCACGCCCGTGCTCGCCGCCCAGATGATCTGGGCCGGCGAGGAGGTCCCGGCCGAGTGGGTCCTGCCCCAGCAGCCGGTCACCGAGGACGACCTCGAGGAGTACCTCGAGCGCAACGCCGAGATGCCCTCGCTGCACTACGCCAAGTTCGGCGGCGAGGACCTCCCGGGCTACCCGGAGGCGTGGCAGGGCCGGTAGGCCACCGCACCCCGCTGCGGGACGCCCCGGGGGGTGGCGTCCCGCAGCGGTCCTGCCGGGCACCGGTGCCC
>NZ_VDFS01000043.1:118380-125819 GCF_006151955.1 Georgenia sp. 311
CGCCCGATCGGCGTGAACACGTGGGTGTGGACCTCGCCGCTGACCGACGAGTCCCTGCGGCGCCTGGCCCCCAGGGTCCGGGACTGGGGCTTCGACCTCATCGAGCTGCCCGTCGAGCACCTCGGCGACTGGGACCCGCAGGCCGCCGCGCGGCTGCTCGCCGACCTCGGCCTGGGCGCCACCGTCACCCTCGTCATGGGGGAGGGCAGCGAGCTCGTCGCCACCGACGCCGAGACCGTGCGCGCCACGCAGGACTACCTGCGGGGCGTCGTCGACGCCGCGCACGCCGTGGGCTCCCCGGTCATCGCCGGGCCGGCCTACGCCTCGGTCGGGCGCACGTGGCGGATGGGTGAGGAGGAGCGGCGCCGCTGCTACGCCGAGCTCGCCGAGAACCTCGCGCCGGTCGCCGAGCACGGGCGCCAGGCCGGGGTGCGGATCGCCGTCGAGCCGCTCAACCGGTACGAGACGTCGCTGCTCAACACCGTGGACCAGGCCCTGGAGGCGCTCGCCCCGCTGCCCGACGTCGGGCTCCTCCTCGACGTCTACCACCTCAACATCGAGGAGCGGGACGTGCCCGCCGCGATCCGGCGCGCCGGCTCGCGCATCGCCCACGTCCAGGTGTGCGCCAACGACCGCGGCGCCCCCGGCGCCGACCACCTGCCCTGGCCGCAGATCCTCGCAGCCCTCGACGACGCCGGGTACACCGGCCCGCTGTGCATCGAGTCCTTCACCGGGGAGAACGAGACCATCGCGACGGCCGCCTCCATCTGGAGGCCGCTCGCCGTCACCCAGGACGCCATCGCCGTCGATGGCCTGGCCCACCTGAAGGGACTGATGCCGCGGAGCTGACGGGGGGACCGCCCGGCGACGGGCGGCTGGACGCACACAGTCTCGACCAGGAGGAACCACACTCATGAGCACTGCACGCCCCGGCTGGGGACGGGCGGTGGCCTCGGTGTCTGCCGGCGCGCTAGGTCTGACCTTGCTCGCCGCGCTACCCGCCGCCGCCGACACCGTCCCGGCCCTGGACATCATCGACACGCGGGAGGGCGAACGGGCAGACGTCCTCGTCTTCACCGCCACCGCGGCCTGGCGCCACGGTGACACCATCGAGCAGGGCACCCCGCTGCTGCTCGACGCCTTCGCCGCCGAGGGCATCGGCTCGGTCTGGACCGAGGACCCGGAGATCTTCACCGACGAGGGGCTCGCGCAGTTCGACGCCCTCGTCATGTTCCAGACCTCCGGCGACCCGTGGACCGAGGACCAGAAGGCGGCCCTGGAGGCCTACCAGCAGGCGGGCAACGGCATCGTCGCCATCCACAACGCCACCGACATGCGCGGCGACTACGCGTGGTGGGACGAGCTCGTCGGCTCCCTCATGCCCGGCCACGCCGCCACCGGCACCGACCCGGGCCTGCCCGGCACCGTGCGCGTGGAGGACCGCGCCCACCCCTCGACCGAGCACCTGCCCCAGCGCTGGGAGCGCGCGGACGAGTGGTACAACTTCTCCAACAACGTCCGCGGCACCGCCCACGTCCTGGCGACGATGGACGAGACGACGTACGCGCCGGGTGGCAACGCCATGGGCTACGACCACCCGATCTCCTGGTGCAAGCTCTACGACGGCGGACGCGCCTGGGCCACCGGCATGGGCCACTTCCCCTCCCACTTCCAGGAGCCCGAGCTCGTCGGGCACATCCTCGGTGGCGTCGAGTGGGCAGCGGGCCTGGCCGAGGGTGACTGCGGCGGCACCGACTGGAGCATGTACGAGCGCGTCGCGCTCGACCAGAACACCTCCGCCCCCTTCGGGATGGACATCGCCGAGGACGGCCGCGTCTTCTTCACCGAGCTCGTCCGCGGCCAGGTGCGGGTCTACGACCCCGCCTCCCACACGACGACGACGGCGCTGGAGCTCGACGTCTACTCCGGCGGTGAGGACGGGCTGCTCGGCATCGCGCTGGCCAACGACTTCGCCGACAGCGGTCACCTCTACCTGTACTACTCCCCGGCAAGCGAGGACGACACCGACCCGGCGAACTTCGTCAACGTCCTGTCCCGCTTCACCATGGACCACTCGACCGGGCTCATCGAGCCGGACACCGAGCGCGTGCTGCTCGAGGTGCCGGCGCGGCGTCTGCCCGACGAGCCGGGCCACACCGGCGGCGTCGTCGAGATCGACGCGGAGGGCAACCTCTTCCTCGGCGTCGGCGACGACGTCAACCCGCACTCCGAGCCGTCGGGCGGCTACGCCCCGATCTCCGAGCGCGACGGGCAGTTCCACGACGCCCGCGCGACGTCGGCCAACACCAACGACCTGCGCGGCAAGATCCTGCGGATCACGCCGCTGGAGGACATCGCCCCGGACGCCGAGCCGGGCGCGGGCAGCACGTACACGATCCCGGAGGGGAACATGTTCCCCGTCGGCACCGAGAAGACGCTGCCCGAGATCTACGCGATGGGCTTCCGCAACCCCTTCCAGTTCGCTATCGACCCGGTGACCGGCAACCTGTCGCTCGCCGACTACTCCCCGGACAACGGCAACGACAACCCCACGAACCGCGGCCCGGCGGGCATCGCCGAGTGGATGATCGTCGAGGAGCCAGGCTTCTACGGCTGGCCGCTGTGCATGGGTGACAACGAGCCGTTCCGCGACGTCGACTACCGCACCAACCCGGTGACGGTCGGGGAGTTCTTCGACTGCGACGCACCGGTCAACGACTCGATCCACAACACCGGTCTCACCGAGCTGCCCCCGGCCGTCGCGCCGGACATGTGGTACGGCTACCAGCGCGCCTCCCACCCCGAGATCGTCACCCAGGGGGGCGGCCTGGCCCCGATGGGCGGCCCGTTCTACCGGTTCGACCCCGAGCTGGAGTCCGACACCAAGTTCCCCGAGTACTTCGACGGGCAGCCGTTCTTCTTCGAGTGGGCCCGCAACGCGATGTACTCGATGCTCCTCACCGAGGACGGCAGCGGGCTGGAGAAGGTCAACGCCTTCCTGCCCTCCGAGCCGTTCATGGCGCCCATCGAGGCGAAGTTCGGCCCCGACGGGTCGATGTACGTCCTGGACTGGGGCGGCGGCTTCGGCCGGCACAACCCCGACTCCGGCCTGCACCGGATCGACTACGTCACCGGATCCCGCTCCCCGTCCGCGGTGGCCACGGCCACGCCGGACAGCGGCCAGGCGCCGCTCGAGGTGACCTTCGACGGCTCGGGGAGCACCGACCCCGAGGGTGAGGACCTCACCTACGCGTGGGACTTCGACGGGGACGGGGAGACCGACTCCACCGAGGTCAGCCCGACGACGACCTACACCGAGAACGGCGTGTACGACGCCCGCCTCACCGTCACCGACCCGCACGGGAAGGTCGGCACGACGACCGTCCCGGTCACCGTCGGCAACACCCGCCCCGACATCCGCTTCACCATGCCGCCGACCGGCGCGTTCTTCGACTTCGGCGACACGATCACGTGGGACATCGAGGCGAGCGACGCAGAGGAGGAGATCGCCGACGCGGACATCATCGTCCAGCCGGCCCTCGGCCACGACGGCCACGCCCACCCGGCCGAGCCGTTCACCGGGCGCACCGGCTCGGTGACGACGAGCCTGGGCGGCGGGCACAGCGACGACATGAACGTCTTCTACGTGCTCGACGCGCGGTACCAGGACTCCGGCGGCGACGGCGTCCCGAGCCTCGTCGGCCAGGACACCTCGCTGCTCTTCCCCAAGGCTCGCGAGGCCGAGTTCCACACCGACTCCCAGGGCACCACCACCGCCCCGTCGCGCGACGTCGAGGGCCACGGCACCTCGATCAGCGGCCAGGGCGGGGCGTGGGCCTCCTACGACCCGGTCAACCTCGTCGGGGTCGACCGGCTGCTCCTGCGGGTCGCCTCCGCGACCGGCGGGGACGTCGAGCTGCGGCGCGACGCCCCGGACGGGGAGCTGCTCGCCACCGCGAGCGTCCCGTCGACCGGCGGGCTCGCGCGCTACACCGACGTCCCGGTGGAGCTCGCCGACCCGGGCGAGTCCTTCACCCTGTACGTCGTCTTCCCCGGTGACGGGGAGATCCGGCTCAACTTCATCGAGGCGGACGGCAAGGGCGTCTCCCCGACGACCAAGCCGCGCGTCACCATCACCGCCCCGGTCGCCGACGAGTCGCTCGAGCCGGGAACCGTCACCGTCACCGCGGACGCCGAGGACGCCGAGAACGAGATCACCCAGGTCGAGTTCTTCGTCGACGGGCAGTCCATCGGGGTCGACACCGAGGCGCCCTACGGCGTCACGTGGGACATCACCGAGGAGTCGGTCTTCCAGCTCACCGCCGTCGCGACCAACGACAACGGCGTCTCGACGACGTCGCGCATCGTGCCCGTGACCGTCGGTGAGCCGTTCGGCGACTTCAGCCAGTTCACCAACGCCCGCGGCCAGTTCGACCGCGGTGAGGACGGCTCGTTCGTCATCACCTCCGGCGGGGCGAACATGTGGAACGCCGCCGACGAGTACAGCTCGCTGTACCTGCCGGCCGGCGCGGACGAGAACTGGTCGGCGACCGTGAAGATCGTCAGCCAGGGCAACTCGCACGGCAGCGCCAAGGCCGGGCTCATCGTCCGCAACGACATCACCGCGCCCGGGCAGTCCGCCGGCTACGCGGCGCTCGGCATCCGCCCCAGCGGCGGGTTCGAGTGGCTGCGCTCGGCCAACGGCAACGGCCAGCTCAACGCCTCGACCGGGTCCGGCTCCACCGCCTACCCCGCGTGGGTGCGCATCGTGCGCGACGGGGCGGAGTACACCGCGTTCCACAGCACCGACGGCGTGACGTTCACGCAGATCGGCGAGCCGGTCACCCTGCCCGGCGCCGCGTCGGTGCAGGACCTCGGGCTGTTCGTCACCGCGCACCACGCGACTGCGACGAGCGAGGTCGTCTTCAGCGACTTCGTCTTCGACGACGACCCGACCTCGCCCGGACCCGACCCGGAGCCGGGCCCCGGCCCGGTGTGCCCGGTGAGCATGAGCGACGAGTTCGACGGCGAGCTGGACCCGCGGCGCTGGCCGACGGTCCGGTCCGCCGAGGGCGCGCCGGTCACCGTCGCCGACGGTGCCCTGCACCTGCCGGTGACGGGCAGCGACATCGACGGCGCCAACGCCGGTGACATCAGCTTCGTCGGCCGGCCGGCGCCGGCCGGGGAGTGGCAGGTCGACACGACGGTCACCCTCGAGCACGAGCGTCACTGGCAGTACGCCGGTCTCATGCTCCACACGACCGACGACGACTACACCAAGCTGACGTTCACCAAGCACCAGGACGGCAGCCGGTTCCTCGAGTACTGGACCGAGGCAGGCGGGTCGCGCACCGAGCACGCCCCGAACCTCACGCTCCCGGCCGACGCGCCTGCCACCGTGCACCTGCGGCTGACCAGCGACGGGCAGGACGTGAGCGCGGCGTACTCGCTCGACGGGGAGTCCTTCACCGCGCTCGACGGCGCGGCGACGCTCGACCCCGGGGCGAGCATCGGCGTGGTCGCGGCCGGTGACACGGGAACGCCCGACGCCGTCGCCGTCGTCGACCACGTCCGGTTCACCCCGGACCGGGAGGACGACGGGCAGCGCGAGCCGGACGACGAGTTCGACGGCGACGCGCTGGACGGGTGCCGCTGGGACGCCACGGTGCGGTACGTGGAGGAGAACCTCTCCGTCTCCGACGGGGAGCTCCACATCACCACCGCGCCGGGCGACATCGACAACGCCAACCCCCTCTCGCCGGAGAACTTCGTCCTGCAGACGGCGCCGGAGGGTGACTGGACCGTGGAGACGCGGTTCCACGCGCCCCTCGCGCACCGCTGGCAGTACGCCGGCCTGCTCGCCTACGGGAGCGACGACGAGTACGTCAAGCTCGACGTCGTCGCGCGCAACGAGCCGGGGCAGCCGCTCTCGCTGGGCGCCGAGCTCGTCTCCGAGGTCGGCGGGTCCTTCGGGGCCGGCGGCAACTCGGCGATCGACCTCGCGGGGAACCCCGAGGGCGAGTACTGGCACCTGCGGCTGAGCCGCACCGGTGACAGCTACGAGGGCTGGGTGAGCGAGGACGGGGAGACCTGGACCTCCCTCGGCAGCCCGGTGACGCACGCGGGTGACCTCTCGGCCGTCGGCCTCGTCGCCGTCGGCCCGCAGCAGACCGAGCCGGTGACGGTGAGCTTCGACTGGTTCCGGGTGACCGGCGGCGACGTCGAGCCGCCCGTGGACGAGGAGGCGCCCACCGTCGAGGGCAACGTCCTGGGCACCTCCCGCGGGGAGTTCCACCCCACGGACCGCACCGACCTGGACATCGCCGGCACCGCGACGCTGGTGAAGTCCTCGGGCCGCACCGACGTGTCGGTCCGGGTCACCGGGCTGCCGGGGGGCGCGGAGTACCCCGCGCACCTGCACGACGGCGCGTGCCACGACCACGGCGGGCACTACATGCACGACCCGGACGGCCCGATGGCCCCGCCCAACGAGATCTGGGCGACCTCGGGCAGCGACCCGCGCGGCGGGCTGGTGCCCAACCAGCAGGGCGTGGCGATCGGTTCCGGTGGGGCGACGTGGGTGGCCCGGCAGCAGCCGCTGTCGATCATGATCCACGAGCCCGAGCTGCCCGGCCTGCCCATCGCGTGCGCCGACTTCTCGGCCTACGAGGCACCGGCTCGCCTGGTCCTCGCGGCCGACGACGGCGAGGGGTCGGGCGTCGAGACGCTCGAGTACTCCCTCGACGGCGGGGAGTGGGTCGCCTACGCGGGCGCCGTCGAGGTGTCCGCGCCGGGCGAGCACACCGTGGCCTTCCGGGCCACGGACGCGGCCGGCAACACGAGCGAGCAGGGTGAGCTCACCTTCACCGTCGCCGGTGAGGAGCCGGCCGAGGTCACGCCCGCGCCGGTGACGTTCACCGACGAGGACGGGACCGCGGACGACACGTACACGATCCCGGCGGTCGATGGCGTGGAGTACGTCGTCGACGGTCAGGTCGTCGCGGCGGGCACCTACCCGGGCAGCGGGACGGTCACCGTCACCGCCCGCGCCGCCGAGGGCTACGAGCTCGCCGAGGGCGCGGTCACCGAGTGGAGCCACACCTTCGCCACGGGCGGCGGGACACCCGCGGACCCGACCGAGGCGCTGGCACAGCTCTCCGGGGCGCTCGACCGGCACGTCGCCTCCGGCGCCGTCGCCGGGCCGATCGCCCGCCAGCTGGCCCACACGCTCGAGCTGGCCGAGCGCCACCTCGAGGCGGGGCGCGAGCAGCAGGCGCGGGGTGCGCTGGACCGGTTCGTCCGGCACCTCGAGCACCCGACGCGGCCCGACACGCTCCACACCGAGGCGCGTGAGGACCTGCACGCGCGGGTGGAGGTGATCCTCGGCCTCCTCGGCTGACGCAGAGACGCCGGTGGCCGGGCTCCGCGGAGCCCGGCCA
>NZ_VDFS01000044.1:0-3263 GCF_006151955.1 Georgenia sp. 311
GGCGTTCGGGCTCTTCCCGCTCGTCTACACCGTGTGGGTGAGCCTCCACGACTTCCGGCTCAACTCGGAGATGACGTGGGTAGGGCTGGACAACTTCGTCTGGCTCTTCACGAACGAGAAGTTCTACAACGCGCTGCTCAAGACGTTCACCATCGGGGTGCTCTCGACGGTGCCCCAGCTCATGCTCGCCCTCGGGCTGGCCCACCTGCTCAACTACCGGATGAAGGCGCGCAACTTCTTCCGGATCTCGATGATCATGCCGTACGCGACGTCGGTGGCCGCCTCCACCCTCGTCTTCGCCCAGATCTTCGGGCGCGACGGCGGGTTCGCGAACTGGATGCTCTCGCTCATCGGCCTCGACGCGATCGACTGGCGCAACGGCGACCTCACCGCGCAGATCGCCATCGCCGTCATCGTCACGTGGCGGTGGACGGGGTACAACGCGCTCATCTACCTCGCGGGCATGCAGTCGATCTCCTACGACCTGTACGAGGCCGCGTCCCTCGACGGCGCCAGCCGGTGGCAGCAGTTCCGCCACATCACCCTGCCCGGCCTGCGCCCGACGATCCTCTTCACGGTCGTCGTGTCGACGATCGGCGCCACCCAGCTCTTCGGTGAACCACTCCTCTTCGGCGGCGGCACACCCAACGGCGGGGCCGTCAACCAGTACCAGACGGTGGGCCTGTTCATGTACCAGCAGGGCTGGCAGTACGGCAGCCTCGGCCGGGCCGCGGCAGTGGCCTGGGTGACGTTCGTGCTCATCGTCGTCCTCGTCCTGCTCAACACGGCCTTCGTGCGGCTGCGCACCGCGGGGCGCCTCACCGGAGGAGACGACTGATGACGACGATCACCCGCCCACCGGTCATTCCCGGAACGCCGCTCGCGGCGCCCCGGCGTCGACGCCGCAGCAACCACGGCGCCGGCTGGCTCACCTACGCCGTGCTCATCGTGACGGCCGTGCTGTTCATCGGCCCCTTCTACTACATGCTCGTCGCCGCGAGCCGGCCGATGTCGGAGATGGTCCAGTCCCCGCCGCCGCTCACGCCCGGCCCCAACCTGTGGGCCAACATCCAGACCGCGCTCAACCAGCAGGACATCGGCCGGGCGATCGTCAACTCGGTCATCGTCTCCGGCACCGTCACCGTGGCCACCCTGCTGTTCTGCACGCTCGCCGGCTTCGCGTTCGCCAAGCTGCGGTTCCGCGGGAAGAAGGCGCTGTTCGGCGTGACCATCGGGACGATGATGATCCCGCCGACCCTCGGCGTCGTGCCCCTCTACATGGTCATGGCCGAGCTCGACCTCGCCGGGCGGCTCTCCTCGGTGATCCTGCCGACCCTCGTCTCCGCGTTCGGCGTCTTCTTCATGCGCCAGTACCTGCTCCAGTCGCTGCCCGACGAGCTCATCGAGGCGGCGCGCGTGGACGGCGCGACGTCGCTGCGCACCTTCTGGAGCATCGTCCTGCCGATCGCCCGGCCCGGCATGGCCGTGCTCGGCATGCTCACCTTCATGACGGCCTGGAACGACTTCTTCTGGCCGGTCATCACGCTGAACTCCTCCAACCCCACCGTCCAGGTCGCGCTCAACAACCTCGGCAGCGGCTACGTGCCGGACACCGCGATCATCATGGCCGGCACGCTCGTCGGCACCCTGCCCGTCGTCGTCGTCTTCCTGCTGCTCGGACGGCAGATCGTCAGCGGCATCATGGCCGGCGCCGTCAAGGGCTGAGCCCCACCACCACAGAAAGGAGCAGGGCCGCCCGACGCCCTGACCACCCACATGAGCATCCAGACCCGACCCCATGACCTCACCCACATGGTGCCCCGGCTCCCCGACGGCTTCGTCTGGGGCGCGGCCACCGCCGCCTACCAGATCGAGGGCGCGGTCACCGCCGACGGCCGGACCCCCTCGATCTGGGACACCTACAGCCACACGCCCGGCCGGGTGGCCGGCGGTGACACCGGTGACGTCGCCGTGGACCACTACAACCGCTTCCGCGAGGACGTCGCCCTCATGAAGGAGCTGGGCCTGCAGACCTACCGCTTCTCCATCTCGTGGCCGCGGATCACCCCGCACGTCACCGCCGAGAGCCTCGGCCCGGTCAACGAGGCCGGCATCGCCTTCTACTCGCGGCTGGTCGACGAGCTCCTCGCCGCGGGCATCACCCCCGCCGCGACGCTCTACCACTGGGACCTGCCCCAGGCGCTGGAGGACGCCGGCGGCTGGCCGGCGCGCGCCACGGCGGAGCGCTTCGCGGAGTACGCGGGCGTCGTCGCCGCGCGGCTCGGTGACCGGCTCGGCACGTTCATCACGCTCAACGAGCCGTGGTGCTCGGCCTACCTCGGCTACGGCAGCGGCGTGCACGCCCCGGGCCGCACCGACCACGCCGACGTGCTCGCCGCGGTCCACCACCTCAACCTCGGTCACGGCCTGGCGGCGGCGGCGATCCGGGCCGAGCGTCCCGACGCCGTCGTCGGCCTCACGCTCAACCTCGCCTGGGTGCGCCCGGCCTCCGGCGACGCCGCCGACCTCGCCGCCGCGGAGCGGATCGACGGGCTGCAGAACCGGGTCTTCCTCGACCCCGTGCTGCGCGGCTCCTACCCGCAGGACGTCCTCGCCGCGACGTCCGCGGTCAGCGACTGGTCCTTCGTCCACGACGGCGACCTCGAGCTCATCCACCAGCCGCTCGACGTCCTCGGCGTCAACTACTACAGCCCCACCCTCGTGCGCGCCTACACGGGCGAGGGGGAGCGGGAGGAGGCCGACGGCCACGGGAACGGCGCGGTGAGCCCGTGGCCCGGGTGCGAGGACATCGAGTTCCCGCAGCAGGCGGGCCCGTACACGGACATGGGCTGGTCCATCGACGCGCGTGGCCTCACCGAGCTGCTCGTGCGGATGCACCGCGAGCACCCGGGCCTGGAGCTCCTCGTCACGGAGAACGGCGCGGCCTTCCCCGACGTCGTCGGCGCGGACGGCAGCGTCGAGGACCCCGACCGGACCGCCTACCTGCACGACCACATCCAGGCGGTGGCCGACGCCGTGGCCGCCGGGGCGCCGGTGCGTGGCTACTTCCTGTGGTCCCTGCTCGACAACTTCGAGTGGGCCTACGGGTACGCCAAGCGCTTCGGCATCGTCCACGTCGACTACGACACCCAGGTCCGCACCCCCAAGGCCAGCGCCCGCTGGTACGCGGACCTCATCGCGGCCCACACCCCCTGAGCCCCGCCGCGTGCCCCGCAGGCGACGCCTGACCTGCGGGGCACGCG
>NZ_VDFS01000044.1:3580-12500 GCF_006151955.1 Georgenia sp. 311
CGCGCGAGGCGCACCCGAGCTTGGCGAGCACGCGCGACACGTGGGTCTTGGCGGTCGCCTCGCTGATCCCCAGCGCCTCGGCCAGGCCGGCGTTGGACAGGCCCTGGCCGAGCCCGGCGAGCACCTCGCGCTCGCGGTCGGTGAGCGTGGCGACGTCGGCGGGCACCTGCGCCTCGTGCGGCTCGGGCGCCCGGACGAGGGCGCTGAGCAGGCGGCGCGTCACCTCGGGCGCCACGACCCCCTCCCCGGCGGCGACCCGCCGGACGGCGTCGACGAGCGTCGCGGCGTCTGCGGTCTTGAGGAGGAAGCCGGCGGCACCGGCGCGCAGCGCCCCGAAGACGTACTCGTCGAGGTCGAACGTCGTGAGCACGAGGACGTCGGCGAGCCCCGCGGAGACGATCTCGCGGGTGGCGGCGATGCCGTCGGTGCCGGGCATGCGGATGTCCATGAGGACGACGTCGGGGCGCAGTGCCCGCGCGTTGGTCACCGCGCTCGCGCCGTCGGCGGCCTCGGCGACGACGACGACCTCCCCGCTCTGCTCGAGGATGAGCCGCAGGCCCGAGCGGATGGCGGCGTGGTCGTCGGCGACGACCACCCGGAGGCTCACGTGCCCGCCCCGAGCGGGATCCGGGCGCGCACCAGCCACCGGCCGTCCTCCCGGCCGGCGCGGAACGAGCCGCCCAGGGCCTCGGCCCGCTCGCGCATCGTCAGCAGGCCGACGCCGCCGCCGGCCGCGGGAGCGGTCTCACCGGCAGGGTTGGCGACCTCGATGCGCATCTCCTCGCCGAGCGCGACGAGGACGTCGACAGGGCCGGGCCGCCCGTGCTTGAGCGCGTTGGCGAGCGCCTCCTGGACGATCCGGAACGCGGCCTGGTCCACCGCCGCGGGCAGCTCCGGCAGGTCGGAGGGCACGTCGACGGTGAGCTCCATGCCCTGCCCGCGGAACCCTGCGGCCAGCCCGGCGAGCTCGCCCAGCCGCGCCGGGCTGGTGCGCGCCTCGTCACCGGTGCGCAGGAGGTCGATCATCGAGCGCATCTCGCGCAGCGCCGCGACGCTCGCCGAGCGGATCGCGGTGAGCGCCTCACGGTCGCGGCGGGCCGCCTGCTCGGCGTCGGCTGGCCGGGGAGCGGCGAGCGCCGCCTCGGAGTGGATGGCGACGGCGGACAGGTGGCTGGCGAGCGCGTCGTGCAGGTCCCCGGCCATCCGGGCGCGCTCGGCGAGGACGGCCTCCTGCTCGCGCAGCTGCCCGATGCGGGCGAGGTCGCGCGCCCGGGCGGAGGCGAGCGCGGCGATCTCGGTCTGCTGGCGCACCGAGGTGCCCCACCACAGGGGAGTGCCGAGCACGGCGAAGGCGAGGAGGGCGACGTTCGCGCTGTCGCGCAGCTCGCCGGTCGCGGCGAACGCCGCGGCCCCGCTGCCGGCGACGATCACGGCCGCCCCCACCCGCAGCCGGCGCAACGCCGGCGCGCTCACCCGCAGCGCCGCGGAGTAGAGGAGGTCGAGCAGCCCGACCATGACGCCCATGCTCCCGCCGAGGACGGCGTCGAGAGCGGCGACGACGGTCCCGGCCGCGAGCGAGAGCAGCGGGCGGCGGGCCTTGCCGAGCATGACGGCGCACATCGCGGCCAGGGTGAGGACGAACCACCACAGGTCGGTGGGGACCTCGGGCCCCCGCCACACGCCGACCAGGCCGACCGCGAGGAGCGCGAGGCCGACGAGGAACGTGCCGGCGGCATCGCTGCGGACCCGGGCGTGCTCCGTCGCCCGCGCCCGTTCCCACATGCTCCTCACCGCTCCTGGCACGCCCCCATCCCAGCACACGCGCGCGAGCCGCGGGTCAGTCGAAGGATGTATGCGGGCGCCGGTGGTCCTGCGTCCGACGGCCGACGACGGCGCGGGGGCAGCGGCGCGAGGCTCGGGCCATGACCACGATCACCGCCGGCACCCTCGCCGTCCTCGCGCTCGTCGACTCGACGAGCTTCGGCACGCTCCTCATCCCCATCTGGTTCCTCCTCACCCCGGGACGGGTGCGGGCCGGGCGCGTGCTCCTCTTCCTCGCGACCGTCGCGGGCTTCTACTTCCTGCTCGGCGTCGCGCTCGTCGCCGGCCTCGGTGCCGTCCTGGGGGACGCCGGCGCCCTCCTCGACAACCCCGTCGTCGGGCGGCTCCAGCTCCTCCTCGGCGTCGGGATGCTCGTCGGCAGCTTCTTCATCGGCCGCAAGAAGGAGGGGCAGGCGGGGCGGCCGGGACGGCTGCTGCGGTGGCGGGAGCGGGCCATGGGCACGGAGACCGGCTCGGGCGTCGGCGGGCTGCTCAGCCTCGCGCTCGCCGCCGCCGTCCTGGAGGTCGCGACGATGCTGCCCTACCTCGCGGCGACGGGGATCATCGGGTCCTCCGACCTCGGGGCACCGGCCCGGCTCGGCGTGCTCGCCGCCTACTGCCTCGTCATGGTGCTCCCGGCCCTCGTCCTGCTCGCCGCCCGCCTCACCGCGGGCCGTCTCGTCCAGCCGCTGCTCGAGCGGGTCGCCCGGTGGATGGAGCGCACGGGCGGGGAGACGACGGCGTGGATCGTCGGCATCGTCGGCTTCCTCGTCGCCCGCGACGCCGCCACCCGGATGCCCGAGCTGCTGTCCTTCCTCGGGTGAGGCAGGTCAGGCGGCGCTGAGCGCGGCACGGTCGCGCCGTGCCACGAGCCGGTTGAGGCGCTCGGACATGACCAGGCCGAGCGCGGCGAGGACGGCGAGGAAGAAGGGGAACACCCACGGACCGATCCACGTCGAGAGCACGCCGAAGAGCGGCGGCGCGAGCGTCGAGCCGGTGTAGGCGGCGGCCATCTGGATGCCGATGACGGCCTGCGAGCTGCGCCGGCCGAAGTTCGCCGGCGTCGAGTGGATGATCGCCGGGTAGACCGGCGCGCAGCCCAGCCCCGCGACGACGAGCCCGGCCAGGGCCAGGACGTCGGTGGGCAGCGGCAGCGCGATCATCAGCGCCCCGAGGGCCACGACGAGGAACCCGCCGCGGATGAGCAGGCGGTCCCCGACCCGGTCGGCGAGGAACCCGGCGAGGAACCGCCCGGTCGTGATGCCGAGGAGGAAGAGGGAGGCGAACGCCGCCGCGGTGGCGACGTCGACCCCGCGCCCGGTGACGAGATAGGTGGACGCCCACAGGATCGCGGTGCTCTCCAGCGCGCAGTAGGCGAAGAACGCGCTGATGACGAGCGTGACGCCCGGGATGCGCAGCGCCTGCCGGAGCGGGACGTGGGCGCGGTGGCCGGTGCCGGGCTCGCCGTCGTCGTCGTGGTGGGGGTGGGTCTGGTTGACCTTGCCCCACAGCGGCAGCGCGGCGATGAGCGCGACGGTGAGGACGGCCTGGGTCGCCCCGACGACGAGGTAGCCGCCGGTCCAGTCCAGGCCCGAGGTCAGCGCGTAGCTCATGATGAACGGGCTGATGGAGGCGCCGAGGCCCCAGAAGCTGTGCAGCCAGTTCATGTGCCGCGCGGCGTAGTGCAGGGCGACGTAGTTGTTGAGGGCGGCGTCGACCGCTCCCGCGCCGAGGCCGTAGGGCACGGCCCACAGGCACAGCGCGACGAACGAGCCGGAGAAGGAGAAGCCGACGAGCGCGGCCGCCGTCAGTCCCACGCTCACCGCCGTGACGAGCCCGGCCCCGAACCGGCGGGTGAGCCGCTCGGAGCCGAGGCTGGAGACGATCGTGCCGACGGCGATGATCATCGTGATGAACCCGGCGAAGGCGACCGGGACGCCGAGGTCCTCGTGCATGACCGGCCACCCGGCCCCGACGAGGGAGTCCGGCAGACCCAGGCTGACGAAGGCGACGTAGATGATCGCGAGGAGGAGCGAGTACACGGGAGTCCAGGGGTGGTGGGCGACGACTGGGACCGACGCTACCGCCGCCCTCCTCGGGACAGCGCCACCGGCCCCGAGGAGGCGAGGAACGTCACCTCCGGCGCCCGTGCCTCGCCCCACGGGCGGGGGAGTCGCTAGCCTGGCCGGATGACCTCCACCTCCTCGAGCACCATCGTTCCGCGCGGCGACGGCCGCGCCCCCGACGAGCTCCGTGAGGTCCGGTTCACCCGAGGCTGGCTCGACCACGCCGAGGGCAGCGTGCTCGTCGAGTTCGGTGCCACCCGCGTGCTGTGCGCCGCCTCCTTCACCCAGGGCGTGCCGCGCTGGCGCAAGGGCTCGGGCGCGGGCTGGGTGACCGCCGAGTACGCGATGCTGCCCCGCTCGACCAACACCCGCAGTGACCGCGAGTCGATCAAGGGCCGGGTCGGCGGCCGCACCCACGAGATCTCCCGGCTCATCGGGCGCTCGCTGCGGGCCGTCATCGACGTCGGCGCGCTCGGGGAGAACACCATCGTCCTGGACTGCGACGTCCTCCAGGCCGACGGCGGCACCCGCACCGCCGCCATCACCGGCGCCTACGTCGCACTCGCCGACGCCGTCGCCTGGGGCCAGGCGCAGGGCGCGATCGCGCCGGGCACGGTGCTCACCGACTCCGTCGCGGCCGTGAGCGTCGGGATCGTCGGCGGCCAGCCCGTCCTCGACCTGCCCTACGTCGAGGACGTCACGGCCGAGACCGACATGAACGTCGTCGTCACCGGCTCCGGTGGCTTCGTCGAGGTCCAGGGCACCGCCGAGCGCAAGCCCTTCGAGCGTCACGAGCTGGACGAGCTGCTCGACCTCGCCGTCGCCGGCACCGCCAAGCTCACCGAGCTCCAGCGGGCGGCGCTCGCCGCGCCGCTGCCCGGCCGGTGAGCGCGGCCGCCGCGCCGCGGCTGGTCCTCGCCACCCACAACGCCCACAAGATCGGGGAGCTGCGCGCCATCCTCGCGCCCCTGCTGCCGGACCTGGACCCCGCGTCCGTCGTCGGCGCGGCCGACGTCGGGGCGCCGCAGCCGGTCGAGGACGGCGTGACGTTCGCCGAGAACGCCCTCATCAAGGCGCGGGCGCTCGCCGCCGCCACCGGCCTGCCGGCCGTGGCGGACGACTCCGGGCTGGCCGTCGACGTCCTCGGCGGGGCCCCCGGCGTCTTCTCCGCCCGCTGGGCCGGACGCCACGGCGACGACCGGGCCAACCTCGAGCTGCTCCTCGCCCAGCTCGCCGACGTCCCCGCCGAGCACCGCGCGGCGCGCTTCGTGTGCGCCGCCGCGCTCGTCACGCCGCAGGGCCACGAGCACGTCGAGACCGGGACGATGCCGGGCCGGCTGCTCACCGCACCCCGCGGCAGCGGCGGCTTCGGCTACGACCCGATCCTCCAGCCCGACGGTGAGGAGCGGTCCGCCGCCGAGCTCAGCGCGGAGGAGAAGAACGCGATCTCCCACCGCGGCGAGGCCTTCCGCGCGCTGGCCCCCCACGTCGCCCGGGTGCTCGCCGGCTGACGAGCCCCGCGAAAACCCTGGTCGACCGGGGCCCGACCTCGCTAGCGTGGGCCGATGGCCAGGGAGTTCCAGGTGACGTTCGACTGCGCCGACCCCGAGCGGGTGGCGCGCTTCTGGTGCGAGGTCCTCGGGTACGTCGTGCCCCCACCGCCGCCCGGGTTCGACTCGTGGGAGACCTTCGACGCCTCCCTGCCCCCGGAGCACCAGGGATCGGCCTTCGCGTGCGTCGACCCCGACGGCGCCGGGCCGCGGCTCTTCTTCCAGCGGGTCCCGGAGGGCAAGACCGTGAAGAACCGGGTCCACCTCGACGTGCGGGTGGGCACCGGGCTCGTCGGTGCGGAGCGCCTCGCGACCCTGCAGGCGGAGTCCGACCGGCTCGTGCCCCTCGGTGCGCGGGAGGTCCGGGTGTTCCAGGCCGACGGCGTCGACGAGTCGTTCATCGTCATGCAGGACGTGGAGGGCAACGAGTTCTGCCTCGACTGAGCAGCCTCAGCGCGCGGTGCGGGATGCTCTCGACACGAGCAGCCGGACGAGCCGCCACCCGAGGAGCAGGGCACCGAGCACCCCGAGGGCGACGAGCACGAACGCCGGCGCGGTGCCGTCACCGCCCCAGGCCCGCAGTGCCATGCCGCCGCCCCAGGTGACCAGCCACGCCACGACCCCGCCCGGCCACAGCCGCAGCGAGCCGTCGCGCACCAGCAGGGCCACGACGAGCCGGGCGAGGAGGAAGGGCAGCGCGACGTCGAGCACCTCGGCGACCGAGCGCCCGCCCTCGTGCGCGCCGCGGCCGAGCCAGGCGAAGAGGACGACGGCGGCGCTGTCGAGCAGGAGCGCGGCCACCCGCTCGGTCCAGCGGCCCGGGCCCAGCGCCCGCGTGGCACGCCCGACCTCCAGCCCCTGCGGGCCGGTACCGGGCTGCATGCTCACGGCAGCCGGCCCACGTGGGACAGCGCCTGGCGCAGCACGGTGCCGTGCCCGTCGACGAGCTCGGCCTGGACCTCGGGCAGGAGCGCCTCGGTCGGGGTGAACCAGCCGACCTCGAGGGTGTCCTGCTGGGGGTGGCAGTCGCCGTCGACGGGGACGACGTAGGCGAGGGAGACGGCGTGCTGGCGCGGGTCGTGGAAGCCCGGGCCGGGGGTGGGGAAGTACTCCCCGACGGTGAACGGCTGGGGGGAGAGCGGGATGCGCGGCAGGCACAGCGAGCCGAGGTCCTTCTCCAGGTGGCGCGTGAGCGCCTGGCGCAGGGTCTCGTGGTAGAGCACGCGGCCCGAGACCAGTGCCCGGGTCAGCGACCCGTCGGTCACGCGGAGCAGCAGGCCGACCTGCTGGACGATCCCGGAGGCGTCCACCCGCACCGGCACGATGTCGACGTAGAGCATCGGGACCTGGCGGCGGACCCGCTCGAGGTCCTCGGGGGGCAGCCAGGGGGTGATGTCGTCGGAGGCCAGTCCGCTCATCGCGTTCTCTTTCGTGTTGCGTGCACGCCCGCCAGGGCGAGGGAAGGTCGTGCGCGAGGCGGGACTCGAACCCGCACGTCCGAGGACACCAGGACCTAAACCTGGCGCGGCTGCCAGTTACGCCACTCGCGCGTGGGCCCAGCCTACGGGCTGGCCCCTCAGTCGACGCCCAGGTCCTTGCGCAGCCGCGCGACGTGTCCGGTCGCCTTGATGTTGTACCTCGCCAGGGTGACGGTGCCCTCGCGGTCGACGACGACGGTCGAGCGGATGAGCCCGGTGTAGGTCTTGCCGTAGTTCTTCTTCTCCCCCCAGGCGCCCCACGCCTCGCTCACCGCGTGGTCGGGGTCGGAGGCGAGGGGGAAGGTGAGGGACTCGGCCTCGGCGAAGCGCGCGAGCTTGGCCGGCTCGTCGGGCGAGATGCCGACGACGGCGTACCCGCGGGCCTGGAGGGCCGCGAGGCTGTCGCGGAAGTCGCACGCCTCGGTGGTGCAGCCCGGCGTGGAGGCGGCCGGGTAGAAGTAGACGACGACGCCGTTGTCGGCGGAGGCGCGCAGGTCCGCGAGGCTCACCGGGGCGCCGTCGGCGGTGGTGAGGGTGAAGTCCGGGGCGGTGTCACCGGGGGAGAGCTGGGGCACGGGTCCTCCGTCGTGTCGTCGTCGGGTCGGGGAACCCCAGGATCGCACGGGCGGTGGCCATGCGGGTACGAAGATACGTAATCACGTACTAGGGTGGCGGGATGTCAGCAGACCGCCTTGCCGCGCTCGAGGCGCGGGTCGCCGCCCTCGAGGCCCGGCTCCACGCCCCCGCCCCCGCAGTCCCGCCCGCCCCTCCGGCCGGCAGCCCGCTGTGGGCGCTGGAGGGGTTGCAGGCGCGGGTGGAGGATCCGGGCGCCGTCATGCTCGTCGGACACGTCGAGCTGCCCGACGGGCGACGCGCGCAGTGGCAGCTCGGCGCTCCCACCGAGGACCTCCTCGGCACCGACTGGACGGAGGAGGCAGACGTCCTCGTCGCGCTCGGCCACCCCGTGCGCCTGCGGCTTCTCCGGCGGGTCCTCACCGGCGCGGCGACCGTCGCCGAGCTGCTCGACACCGAGGGGGTCGGCACGAGCGGGCAGGTCTACCACCACCTGCGCCAGCTCACCGCGGCCGGCTGGCTGCGCGCCGTCGGCGGGGGCAGGTACGAGGTGCCGGTGGCACGCGTCGTGCCGCTGCTCGCCGTCGTCCTCGGGGGGCGGCGATGAGGCGCGCAGTCGCCCGGTGGCAGACCTGGTGGACCCGGCTGTTCGTCGCCGCGGTGCTCGCCGGCGTCCTGCTGCCGGTGGCGCCCTGGGGGCTCGTCGTCGCCGTCCTCGCCTTCGGCCTGTCGCTCGTCCGTCCGCCCGCGACGACGCGCGGGCCGGTCGACCTCGGGGCGCCGCTACGGGGCCGCTGGGTCGTCATCAACGGTCCGGGCACCGCCGTGCCGAGCCACGGGGTCAAGGCCTACGGGCAGGCCTACGCCGTCGACCTCCTCCAGCCCGCGCCGGACGCCCCCGCCACCCTCGGCTGGGGCCTGCGGGCCCGCCGTCCCCAGACCTACCCGTCCTTCGGGCAGCCCGTGCACGCGATGGCCGGTGGCACGGTCGTGCGCGCCCGCGACGGGCAGCGCGACCACGGCGCCCGCGACACCTGGCCCCTCGTCGTGTGGATGATGACCGTCGAGGGCTTCCTCCGCGAGCTCGCCGGACCGGGCCGGATCCTCGGCAACCACGTCCTCGTCCGGCACGAGGACGGCACCGTCGGTACCTACGCCCACCTGCGCCGGGGTTCCCTCGCCGTCCGCGAGGGGGAGACGGTGCGGACCGGGCAGGTGCTCGGCGAGGTCGGCAACACGGGGAACACCTCCGAGCCGCACCTGCACGTCCAGGTGACCGACCGGGCGCCGCTGACCGCCGGGGCGGGCGTGCCGATGCGGTGGCGCGTGGCCGCCGTCGTCGGGGAGAGGGACGAGCGCTGGTCCACCGGCCCGCGCCGCCCGACCGCGCTGCCGTGGTTCCCGGAGAACGGAGAGGTTCTCGAGCTGGGCT
>NZ_VDFS01000044.1:12872-66180 GCF_006151955.1 Georgenia sp. 311
CTGCCAATTGAGCTAATGGCGCGGGCCAGCAGTCCTGAACATTACCACCGCCTGCGGGGCGTGAGCACCCTGGAAGGGCTTCTCGTGACGAGTATCACCGCACCGCCGGGCGCCCGCGAGGGGAACACCGCGCATCGGGGTTTCGGATAGATTTGGGGGCGTGTCGAAGCCACGCGTCACCCTTGCGACCTGCCTGGACCACCCGGAGCTGGACCCCGGTGAGGAGGGCCTGCTCGACGCGCTCGCCGCGCGTGGGATCGATCCGCAGGTCGCCGCCTGGGACGACGAGTCGGTCGACTGGTCGCAGGCCGGGGTCGTCGTGCTGCGGGCGGTCCACAACTACGCCCCCCGGCGCGAGGACTTCCTCGGGTGGACGCGCAGCATCCGCAAGCTGCTCAACCCCGCCGACGTCGTCGAGTGGAACACTGACAAGCACTACCTCCAGGAGCTCGGCGCCCGCGGGATGCCGACGATCGACACCGTGTGGCTCGAGCCCGAGGACGGCCTCACCAAGCACCAGGTGCACACCCGCTTCCCGTCCCAGGGTGACTTCGTCGTCAAGCCGGCGGTCTCCTCCGGCGCGCGGGACACCGGCCGCTACACCGCGCGCGACGCACGCTCGCGGATGGATGCGATCCAGCACGCCTACCGGCTGCTCCAGGACGGCCGCGCCGTCATGGTCCAGCGCTACGTCAAGTCCGTGGACGAGCGCGGTGAGACCGCCCTCATCTACCTCAACGGCGTGCTCTCCCACGTCGTGGAGAAGCAGGCGATGCTCCTCGGCCCGCTGTCCGGCCCGGACGCCGTCCCCGAGGAGGTCGCCGTCCCCCGCCTCGCGAGCGAGGCCGAGCTGCGCACCGGCGAGCAGGCGCGCGCGGCCATCCACGGCTACATGAAGTCGCGGCTGGGCCGTGACGCCCAGCTGCTCTTCTGCCGGATCGACATGGTCGAGGGCGACGACGGCATCCACCACGTCCTCGAGGTCTCGCTCACCGACGCCTCGCTCTACCTCGGCGCCGTCGACGGCGCCCTGGACGATTTCGCCGACGCCATCGCCTCGCGCGTCTTCTGGTAGACCCGGCCGCTCAGCCCGGCGGCCCGTCCCAGACGACGACGCCGTCGCTCAGCCGCGCGCCGGCGGAGGGCTCGTGCAGCCGCACCTCGCCGCCCGGCATGAGGTGGTGGACCGGGAGGTCGAGCGCGAGGGTGGCGACGTCTGCGATCAGCCGCCGGTGGCAGCGCCACCACACCGCCTCGGAGCACATGACCGCGACGCGCTCCTCCCCGCGTGCCTCGTCGGCGACCTCGGCGAGGGCGGCGGCGAACTCCTCGGTGCGCGTCCAGCCGGCATACGCGCGGAAGGAGTCGACCTGCCACCAGGTGTCCGGCGACGGCGTCCCCTTGCGCAGGTGGCGCCGCCCACCCAGGCGCTGCTCCCACCGGTAGGGCACGCCCGCCTCGGGCAGCCACTCCTCCAGCGCGTCGCGGGTGACGTCGGGGTTGTGCCGGCTGCCGGGGAACCTGCGGACGTCGACGACCGCCGCGACCCGCCGACCGCCGAGCAGGGCGGTGAGCCCGGTGCGGTCGAGTGCGCCGTGACCGACGGTGAGCAGGGGCATCGGGTCATTCTGTGCCGCCGCCGACGGGCGCGCACCCGTCGCCGGGCTGCGGGCCGGGGCTGTCAGCGAGGGGTGTGCTCTGGGCCGTCGTCGAGCCGCTCGAGGAGGTCGACGGCGGCGGCCATGTAGCCGCTGATCCAGCGGTCGTGGATGCGCTTGATGGGCAGGGGCGCGAGGGACAGGTGGCGCTCGCGGCCGACCTTGCGCCCGGTGACGAGGCCTGCGCGCTCGAGGACGCGAAGGTGCTGGAGCACGGTGGTGCGGTCGAGGTCGGGCACCGCGTCGCACAGCTCGCCGGTCGTGCGCGGCGCCGCCCGCAGCAGGTCGAGGAGCCGGCGGCGGGTGGGGGAGGCGAGGGCCTTGAAGACGAGGTCGTCGTCGGACCCATTGACCTCACCGGCTGACATGTTGTAAAAATATCACATGAACGCACCCGAGCAGCTGACCGACCTCGGATTCACCATCTCCGGGCGCGTCGCGCGCCCCGTCGCGGAGGTCTACGAGGCCATCGCCGACCCCGCCCAGCTCTCGCGCTACTTCACCACCGGCGGCGCCCGCGGCCGGCTCACCACCGGCGCCGAGGTGACCTGGGAGTTCGCCGACCACCCCGGTGCCTTCCCGGTCCGGGTCCTCGAGGCGCACGAGCCCAGCCGCATCGTCATCGAGTGGGCCGCCGACCACGGCACCCGCGAGACGACGCGCACGACCTTCGAGCTAGAGCCGATCGACGACGGCGCCCGCACCCTCGTCACCATCACCGAGTCCTCGTGGCAGGCCACCCCGGACGGCGCGCGCAGCGCATTCGGCAACTGTGAGGGCTGGACGAGCATGCTCGCCGCGCTGCGCGCCTGGCTCGAGCACGGCATCAACCTGCGCGAGGGCTTCTACCGGTAGGACTCGCCGCGGCAGCTCAGCGGCGCGGGGGACCGGCCTCGGCGGCGGCGAGGATGTTGCGCGCCATCGTCGGGAAGATGAGCACGTGGAAGGGCAGGACCGCCAGCCAGTACAGCCGCCCGACGATCCCGCGCGGGAAGAAGATGGCCCGCTGCCGGTAGCGCGACCCGCCGTCGGGGCGAGGGTCCACCGAGAGCTCGAGCCAGGCCCGCCCGCCCGCCCGCATCTCCGCCCGCAGGGTGAGCCGCCGACCTGGCTCGACCGACTCCACCCGCCAGAAGTCGACGTGGTCACCGACCTGGACGGTGTCCGGGCGGCTGCGTCCGCGCGCCAGCCCGTACCCGCCGGCGGCCTGGTCCAGCTTGCCCCGGATGCGCCACAGCAGCGGCGCGGAGTACCAGCCGTTCTCCCCGCCGATCCCCTCGATCACCCGCCACACCGCCTCGGGCGGGGCGGCGCCGTCGCGCTCGCGCACGTCGGTGTAGACCGTGTGGCCGGCCCACTCCGGGTCCGAGGGCAGCGGGTCGGCGGGGTCGGCGCCCGCGGTGACGTCGTCGTCCCAGGTGGCCGTCACCTGCCCGGACAGCTGGCGGCCCAGCGCCAGGCGGCACGCGTCGCGGTAGGAGGTGAGGCCGCCGGGCGGGTCGGGGACGAGCGCCGCGACGTCGTGGTCGCGGGCGACGGCGTCCTCGGCCATCGAGGCGGCGAGCGGCATCGCCAACCCGCGCGGGATCGGGGTGGTGAACCCGATCCAGAAGCCGGACAGGCGCGGGGCGGGCACGGGCAGCGCCCAGATCCGCCGTGGCCGCAGCCCGGCGACGAGCGCGTAGTCCGAGAGCAGCTCCTTGAACCGCTGCGGGCGGCCGCTGCCGATGTCGAAGGACGCCTGCACCGGCTCGGGCAGCGCGCACGCCTGGGCGAGGTAGTACAGGACGTCGCGGATCGCGATCGGCTCGACGAGGTTGTCCAGCCAGCGCGGCCCGGGCATGACCGGCAGCCGCTCGGTGAGGTGGCGGATCATCTCGAAGGACGCCGACCCCGAGCCGATGACCACCCCGGCGCGCAGGACGAGCGTCGGGACCGGGGACTCGAGGAGGATCCGGGCCACCTGCTCGCGCGAGCGCATGTGGTCCGAGAGCTCCTCGAGCTCCTTGTCGGGGTGCAGCCCGCCCAGGTAGACGATCTGCTGCACGCCCGTCGCGGCGGCGGCGTCGGCCACGTTCCGGGCGATCTGCGCCTCGCGGTCCCGGAAGCCGCGCCCGGTGCCCATCGAGTGGACGAGGTAGAGCACCGTGTGGACGTCGCGCATCGCCTCGCGCACCTGCTCCGGTGACTCGAGGTCCGCCTCGACGAGCTCGACGTCGCGCGCCCACGAGCGCGTCTCCAGCCGGGAGGGGTCCCGCGCGCCCGCCCGCACCGTGAAGCCGGCGGCGACGAGCTCGGGGACGAGCCGCCCGCCGACGTAGCCGCTCGCCCCGGTGACGAGCACGCGGCGTCCGCGCCCCTCGGGCAGGGAGATCTGGAGCGGGGAGGCCGGTCGGTCACTCATCCGGCCACGCTAGAGCCGCGCGGCCAAGGGCACCCGGCGAGCGGGGTCGCGCCCGGCGCCGACGTGCGCGCACCCACCCCGTGCAGCGGCCGCCGCCGCGGTCTGCCACGTAATGACGGCGTCACACGACAGCAGTAGATTCTGCGGAATGGACACCCAGCTGCAGTCGGAGATCATCGCTGCTCTCGAGGTCATCGACCCGGAGACGTTCGACGCCGCCGCGCAGGCCGAGCGCCGCATCGAGTTCCTCACCCGCTACCTCCAGGAGACCGGCGCCCGCGGACTGGTCCTCGGGATCAGCGGCGGGGTGGACTCCACCGTGGCCGGGCGGCTGTGCCAGCTCGCCTGCGAGCGCGTGCGCGAGGCCGGCGGCGACGCCCAGTTCGTCGCGGTGCGCCTGCCCTACCGGGTCCAGAAGGACGAGGAGGACGCCGCCGCGGCCGTCGAGTTCATCGCTCCGGACGTCCTGGAGACCATCGACATCGGCCCGGCCACCGACGGCATGTGGGACCAGGTGCTCGCCTCACGCACCCCGGTCACCGACGCCAAGGACGACTACCACAAGGGCAACGTCAAGGCCCGGATGCGGATGACCGCGCAGTACGCGATCGCCGGCGCTCGCGGCATGCTCGTCGTCGGCACGGACCAGGCGGCAGAGGCGGTCGTCGGCTTCTACACGAAGTTCGGCGACGGCGCGGCCGACGTCACCCCGATGTTCGGCCTCCCCAAGCGCCGGGTGCGCGAGATCGGCGTGCACCTGGGCACCCCCGAGTCGCTGGTGAACAAGGTGCCCACGGCCGACCTGGAGTCCGACAAGCCGCTGCTGCCCGACGAGGAGGCGCTCGGCGTGCGCTACGACGTCGTCGACGACTACCTCGAGGGCAAGGAGGTCGCCGAGCAGGACGAGGCGACGATCGTCGGCTGGTACCGGCGCACCGCGCACAAGCGCGCCCTGCCCGTGACCCCCGACGGCTACCTCGGTCGCCCCTGACCCACCCCCACTCCCGCGCGAGAGCCGACTTCCGCGCGACAGCCGACTTCCGCGCGAGAACCGACTTCCGCGCGAGAGCCGAGTTCGTGCCGACAGCGGAGTTCCGCTCGAGAGCCGACTTCCGCGCGAGAGCCGACTTCCACGCGACAGCCGAGTTCGTGCCGACAGCGGAGTTCCGCTCGAGAGCGGAGTTCGTCAGTGCGCCTTGGCCTTGTTCCCGCGGCGCGGTACGAGGTGGAGCACGGCGACGACCAGGCCGCCGACCACCAGGCCGACGACGGCAGAGGCGAGCGTGTTCACCAGCCACGTGACGAAACCGCTCAGCGCCCCGAGCCCGCCGGCGACCGCCTCCTCGAGGTGGTGCACGAGCTCGTAGGGAGCGTGCCAGCCGAGGTCGTCCACCCCGACGAGCAGGATGTGCCCGCCGACCCAGAGCATCGCGACGACGCCGACGACGGAGAGCACCGCGAGCACCTTCGGCATCCCGCGGACGAGGAGAAGCCCGACGCGCTGGGAGAAGGCCGCCTGGCGCTCGGCCAGGCGCAGGCCGATGTCGTCCATCTTGACGATGAGGGCGACGACGCCGTAGACGAGCGCGGTGATCCCGAGGGCGACGACGACGAGGATGAGTGCCCGGTTGAGCAGCGGCTCCTGGGCGACCTCGTTGAGCGCGATGACCATGATCTCCGCGGAGAGGATGAAGTCGGTGCGGACCGCGCCGCTCACCATCGTCTTCTCGTGGTCCACCCCCTGCGTGGCCGCCGGCCGGGCGGTGGCTTCGGCATGGTGCCCGGTGACGTACTCGTAGAGCTTCTCGGCGCCCTCGTAGCTGAGGTAGAGCCCGCCGACCATGAGGATCGGGGTGAGGAGCCACGGGAGGAACTGGCTGAGCAGGAGGATGGCCGGGAGGATGAACAGGAGCTTGTTGCGCAGCGACCCGGTGGCGATCTTCCGGATGATCGGCAGCTCGCGGTCCGCCGTGAAGCCGTGGACGTAGCGGGGCGTCACCGCCGTGTCGTCGATGACGACGCCGACAGCCTTGGCGCTCGCTCGCCCCGCGGCGGCGCTGATGTCGTCGACCGAGGCCGCGGCGAGCTTCGCCAGCGCCGCGATGTCGTCGAGCAGGGCGGCTAGGCCACCGGCCATGGGATCTCACTCTCGTCCGTCCCGGCGGCCCGTGCTGCCGGGTAGGCGCAGAGCATAGAGCGTGCCACCCCACCCGGGCGCGACGTCCACCCCGAGTCGCACCCAGCGGGCTGTCGCCCTGCGCCTGCGCGCATCCCCGTCGAGCGCTGGATCTCGCACTCCGCCCCAAGTGGTGGTGGCTCTATGCGTCGCGGACCGACCCCGTCAGGCAGAACTCCGCTGTCGGGCGGAAGTCGGCTCTCGGGCGGAAGTCGGCTGTCGTGCGGAAGTCGGCTCTCGTGCGGAAGTCGGCTGTCGGGCGGAAGTCGGCTCTCGTGCGGAAGTCGGCTGTGGGCACCAAGTCGGCTGTCGGGCGGAAGTCGGCTGTCGGGCGGAACTCCGCTGTCGGGCGGAAGTCGGCTGTCGGGCGGAACTCCGCTGTCGGGCGGAAGTCGGCTGTCGGGCGGAAGTCGGTTGTCGGGCGGAAGTCGGCTGTCGGTGGGGAGGGGGTTCGCGGCAGGTGATGACATTCGCCCTGTCTCCGGGTGCGGGGGCGCGGGGGGCCGGGGCAGGATGGGGCCGTGACAGCAGAGGCGTACTGGACGGTCGGTCCGGGACAAGGACAGATCCGGCAGACGCCCCTCCACCCGCCCGGTCCCGGTGAGGTGCTCGTGCGCACCCTGTGCTCCGGGATCAGCCGCGGCACCGAGACCCTCGTCCACCGCCACGCGGTGCCCGAGTCGGTCCGCCCGCTCATGCGCGCGCCCTTCCAGGAGGGCGACCTGCCCGGGCCGGTGAAGTACGGCTACCTGTCCGTCGGTGTCGTCGAGGAGGGGCCGGACGAGCTGCGCGGGCGCCGCGTGTTCTCCCTCCACCCCCACCAGACCCGTTACGTCGTGCCCGCCACCGCCGTCGTGCCCGTGCCCGACGACGTCCCGAGCGAGCGCGCCCTGCTCGCCGGGGCCGTGGAGACCGCCGTCAACGCCCTGTGGGACGCCGGACCGCGGCTCGGGGACCGCGTCGCTGTCGTCGGCCTGGGGATGATCGGGGCGTCCGTCGCCACTCTGCTCACCGGCTTCCCGCTCGCCCGGCTCCAGGTCGTCGACACCGACCCGAGCCGCCAGGAGCTGGCCGACCGGCTCGGGCTCGAGCTCGTCACGCCCGAGACCGCCGCCGGGGACTGCGACGTCGTCGTCCACTGCTCGGCGAGCGAGGCCGGGCTCGCCACCGCGCTGCGCCTGGCGGGGGAGGAGGCGGAGGTGGTCGAGCTGTCCTGGTACGGCACCGACGCCCCGCGCGCCCCGCTCGGGGAGGCGTTCCACGCCCGCCGCCTCACCCTGCGGGGCAGCCAGGTCGGGGCGGTGAGCGCCGCCCGCCGCGCCCGCCGCACCACCACCGACCGGCTGCGCACCGCCCTCGACGCGCTGCGCGACCCGCGCTTCGACGCCCTGCTCAGCGGGACCAGCGACTTCGCCGACCTGCCCGAGACCATGGACGCGATCGCCTCCGGCCGCCGTCCCGCCCTGTGCCACGTCATCCGCTACCCCGAGGAGAGCTAAGTGTTCAGCGTGACCGTCCGGGACCACATGATGGTCGCCCACTCCCTGCCCGACCCGTTCTTCGGGCCCGCCCAGGGTCTTCACGGCGTCACCTACGTCGTCGAGCTCACCTTCTTCCGGCCCGAGCTGGACGAGCACGGCGTGGTCATCGACATCGGCGCCGCCACCCAGCGGCTCGGTGAGGTCACCGGTGCGCTGCGCTACCGCAACCTCGACGACCTCGACGACTTCGCCGGCATGGTGACGACCACCGAGGTCGTCGCCCGGCACGTGGCGCACCGGGTGGTCGAGGGCCTGGACACCACCCCGTTCACGGCCGTCGAGGTCAGGCTCCACGAGCACCCCGACGCGTGGGCCACCTACCGTCTCGAGCTCCCCGGCCGGTAGGTGCCAGGGCTGCGCTTCGTCGTCCCGGCCCGTGGCGCCGCCGGGCCGAGCGGCGGTGACGTCTACGACGCCCGGCTCGCCCGCGCCTGGGACGGCGTGCACGGCCACTCCCACGTCCTCGCGCTGCCCGGCGGCTGGCCACGTCCCGGACCCGCGGAGCGCCGCGCCCTGGGCCTGGCCCTGCGGACCCCCGACACCGTCGTCCTCGACGGGCTCGTCGGCAGTGCCTGCCCGCGCGAGGTCGAGCGCGCCGTCGACGGCGGCACCCGGGTGGTGCTGCTCGTCCACCTCCCGCTGCCCGCCGAGGCCGGGCTGCCGGCCGAGGAGGCCGCGCGGCTCGCCGAGCTCGAGGCGGCCGCCGTGCGCGCGGCCTCCGACGTCGTCGCGACGAGCACGTGGGCGGCACGCGACCTCGAACGCCGCTACGGGCGCCGCGACGTCGTCGTCGCCGTCCCCGGGGCCGAGCAGGCGCCCCTCGCCGAGGGCAGCCGCCCGCCCCACCTGCTCGCGCTCGGGGCGCTCACCGCGGTGAAGAACCAGACCGTCCTCGTCCAGGCGCTCGCGGCGTTGCGGGACCTGCCCTGGCAGGCGACGTTCGCCGGCCCGCCCGGTGCCCAGCCGGACGTGGCCCGGGACCTGGTGCGCGCGCTCGCGGACGCGGGCCTGTCCGACCGGGTGGCGCTGCCCGGCGCCGTCGTCGGGGACGGGCTGGCGGAGCTGTGGCGGCGGACCGACCTCCTGCTCCTGCCCTCGCTCGTGGAGACCTACGGGCTGGTGGTCACCGAGGCGCTCGCCCACGGCCTGCCGGCCCTCATCCCCGCCGGGACCGGGGCCGTCGAGGCGCTCACCGGCGCCGCCGGGGAGACGTGCGGGCCGGACGCCCCGGGAACCGCCGTCGACCCGACCGACCCGGCGGCGTGGGAGCGGGTGCTGCGCCGCTGGCTCACCTCCGCGCCGCTGCGGGAGGACTGGCGGGCCGCCGCCCACGCCCGCCGCGCGCGGCTGCGGACGTGGGCGGACACCGCCGCGGACCTACGACGCGGGCTGTTCGGCTGACCGCAGCGCCCGCAGGTCCAGCTCGGTGCACACGTCCTCCCCGAGGAGGAAGCGGCGCGAGCGGGTGCGGATCGCGTCGGCCAGCAGGTCCGAGCCGACGAACCGCAGGCCGGGGACGCCGTCGCCGATGAGCACCGGCGCGACGGTGAGGTAGAGGCGGTCGAGCACGCCGGCGGCGAGGAACGCCGAGACCACCCGGCCCCCGCCCTCGACGAGCACCCGGCCCAGCCCTCGCTCGCGCAGGAGCGTGAGCACGCGGTCCGGAACGGCCGGGCCGTCGTCGTCGAGCCGGACGACGTCGACGTGCGCCGCGAGGTCGCGCGGCACCGTCGCCGAGGGGCCGACGAGCCAGAGCGTGGGCGCGGCGCCGTCGGTGAGCACGTGGGAGGTGAGCGGCGTGCGGGCGGAGGGGTCGAGGACGACGCGCACCGGGTTGTGCCCGGGCACCGCCCGGACGGTGAGGCGCGGATCGTCAGCCGTCACCGTCCCCACCCCGACGACGACGGCGTCGACCAGCGCCCGCAGCCGGTGCAGGTGCTCACGGTCGGCGTCGCCGGTGACGAACTCCGCGTCACCGGTGCGCGAGGCGATGAAGCCGTCCAGGCTCTGTCCGAGCTGGCCGATGACGTAGTCCGTACCGAGCGCGACGAGCGGGCCGTACCGGTCGACGAGCTCCTGGTCGGCGTCGTGCGGGCCGCTCGCCGGCACCGTCCCTCCGAGCAGCGACTGCCACGAGTCGTCGGCGGCGGGCCGGTCGTGCCGCATCCGCTCGCGCTTGGTGGTGAGGTAGAACTCGTTCTGCGGGTGCGGGGGGATGATGAGGCTCACTCGCTGGGTGACCTCGATGCCGAGGTCGGTGAGCGCCTCCGCCTTCGCGGGGTTGGAGGACAGCAGGCGCACCTGCTGCACGCCGAGGTCGCGCAGGATGTCCGCGGACTGGTCGTAGCTCCGGGCGTCGGCGCTGTGCCCGAGGGCGAGGTTGGCGTCGACGGTGTCCGCCCCGGCGTCCTGCAACGCGTAGGCGCGCAGCTTCTCCAGCAGGCCGATGCCGCGTCCCTCGTGGCCGCGGACGTAGATGACCGCGCCCTCGCCCTCGGCAGCGACCGCCGCGAGGGCGGCGTCGAGCTGTTCACCGCAGTCGCACCGCCACGACCCGAACGCGTCGCCGGTGAGGCACTCGGAGTGGACCCGCACGAGCGGGGCAGTGGCCGGCGGCCCGGTGAGACCGCGGACGAGCGCGACGTGTGTCGTGCCGTTGCCCTCGCGGTAGCCGATCATCCGGAAAGGGCCGTGCCGGGTGGGCAGGACCGTCTCCACCTCCCGCTCGACGACGGGCAGGGCGATGTCGTTGGGGGCGCGTTCCTCGAGCTGAGACATAGGGGAGATTCTTCCGGGGACGCGCGGTTCGGCCACTCGGAACGGGTCACCCGGCCAGCGCTGTGAGGTCCGCCACGACGGCGACGGCCCCGGCGGCGAGCAGCTCGGCGCGCCGCTCGGCGCTGTCCGAGAGTCCGATGCACGGCATGCCGGCCGCCGTCGCCGCCTCGACGTCGGAGGTGCTGTCACCGACCATGACGGCCTCGTCGGGGTGGACCCCGGCGTCACGGGCCGCCGCGAGCAGCATGTCCGGCGCCGGCTTGAGCCGTTCCGGGGCCGCAGGGTCGCGCCCGTGGACGGCGAGGTCGGCGAGCAGCGGACCACCGTGGGCGAGGACGGCGCGCACCGCCTCGGGGGCGTTGTTCGTCACGACGGCGACGGCCGTGCCCCGCTCCCGGCACCGCGCGACGAAGGACGCCGCCGCCTCGACCGGCCGGGCCGAGCGGGCGGCCGCGACCTCCTGGGCGGTGCACCACCGCTCGACCTCGCGGGCGACCGCCGGGTCGCGTCGGGAGAGCAGGCGCAGGAGCTGGACGTGGTCGGTCTGCCCGGTGAGCTCGTCGTCGGGCGCGAGGCCGAGGGCGACGGCGAGGTCGAGCGCCCCGGCCGACACCCGGAGGAACTCCTCGCCGGGCAGGAGGCGGGTGACCGGGCCGTCGAAGTCGAGCACGACGAGCCGGCGGGTGTGCAGCAGCGCCCGCGCGGCGCCGGGGTCCTCGGTCATCCGCCCGATGCTACGGGCGGCACCGCGAGCGCGGGGGACGAGAAACGGCCCCGGCAGGAGCCGGGGCCGTTCCACTACTGGGGTGAGTGACGGGACTTGAACCCGCGACATCCGCGACCACAACGCGGCGCTCTACCAGCTGAGCTACACCCACCATGCGCGCCCTTGTGGGGCGCGGCAGTGTCACACTCTAGCCGCTCGCCCGCCCCGGTGTGGAATCCGCGCGCCTCAGGAGGCGGTGACTCCTGTCTCACTCGCCGACGCGCGGGCCGCGAGCGCGGCGACCTGGGACGCCGTCGAGTCCGCCTTGACGGCCTGCGCGGCGGCCTTGACCGTCGGGGTGTCGGGGCCCTCGCCCGCCGGCCACAGGGCGGCGCGGTAGTAACGCAGCTCGTCGATGCTCTCCAGGATGTCGGCCAGCGCGCGGTGCCCGCCGTTCTTGCTGGGAGAGTGGAAGTACGCCCTCGGGTACCAGCGGCGGGCGAGCTCCTTGACCGAGGACACGTCGATGATCCGGTAGTGCAGGTGCTCGACGAGCTCGGGCATGTCCCGCTCGAGGAACGCGCGGTCGGTGCCCACCGAGTTGCCGGCGAGGGGCGCCTTGCGGGCCTCGGGCACCCAGCGGCGCACGTACTGCAGCACCCGCTCCTGCGCCTCCTCCATCGTCAGGCCCTCGTCGAGCACGTCGAGCAGGCCGGAGGTCGTGTGCATCTCGCGCACGACGTCCCCCATCTGCTCCAGCGCACCCGGGGGCGGGGCGATGACGAGGTCGATCCCGGCGTCGACCGGCCGGAGCTCGGAGTCGGTGACGACGACGGCCACCTCGATGAGCGCGTCCGTGCCGAGGTCCAGGCCGGTCATCTCGCAGTCGATCCAGACGATCGGGTCCTTCAGTTGAGCAGGCATCGTTCCACTGTATGTGGTCGCGGGCGCTCGCGCCGTTACCCAACAGTGACTCGTGTTGCGCAATGTTCGTCCTCTGTTATAGGCCCGCGCCGCTCGTCCGTCACTACCGTGAGCGCCAAACGCTCGCCGACGGGGTGGCGAGCCCTGCCGGAAGGGGTCGCCATGCGCGCCCGTCACGTCCTCGCCGTCACGTGCACCATCGCCCTGCTCGCCGCCTGCGGCCAGGGAGGTGAGTCCGCCCAGGAGCTCACCTGGGAGGACAGTCCGCTCGCCGTGGCCCTCGGCGACGTCTGGGGGCTCGACCAGGACCCCGAGGAGTGGGAGCGCGAGGAGGCCGAGCGGCAGCGGCAGGTCGAGGAGGCCGTCGCCGCGTGCATGGCCGAGGAGGGCTTCGAGTACACCCCGGCCGTCTACGACGGCGGGTCCAGCGTCGTCATCGACGAGGACGACGACTGGGGCAGTGAGGAGTGGACGGCGCAGTACGGCTACGGCATCACCACCGACCCCTGGCTCGACGAGCAGCCCGTGGAGCCGGAGGAGGAGTGGGTCGACCCCAACCAGGAGTACGTCGAGGCGATGTCGCCGTCGGAGCAGGACGCCTACTACGAGGCGCTGCACGGCGCTCCGATGCTCGAGGAGGACTGGGTCGAGGGTGACCCGGAGCCGGAGTACGACTGGGAGGACGCCGGGTGCTACGGCAGCGCCCAGCACACGGTCTACGAGGAGTCCGACCCTGCGATGCAGATGTGGGAGGACCCCGCGTTCACCGAGTTCTTCGCCGCGACCGAGAAGGTGTGGGAGGACGCCGCGCGCGACCCGCGCACCATCGCGGTCAACCTCGAGTGGGCCGAGTGCATGGAGGCGGCCGGCATCACCGGCATGACCTCACCGGACCTCGCCCAGGAGGCGATCTACACGGAGTACGACCGGCTCATGGAGAAGGCCGACGCCGAGATCGACTGGGAGAGCATCGACTGGGAGTCGCTGCCGGAGGGTGCCGACCCGATGCGCGACCTCATGGAGGAGCAGGGCCTGGCCGAGCTGCGCGAGCGGGAGATCGCCCAGGCGGTCGCCGACCTCGCGTGCCGGGAGGAGGCCGACGTCGAGGCCCGCCTCATGGAGATCCAGTTCGAGCTGGAGGAGGAGGTCGTCGAGACCTACCAGTCCGACATCGACGCGATCATCGCCACCTACGGGCAGGAGTCGTGAGGCTCCCCTCGCGCCGCCGCGTGAGTGCAGTGGAGCCGGAGGCCGGCGTCGAGGCGCTCGCCGTGCCTGCAGAGGACACCCTGCCCGACGGCGTCCGTCCGCCCCGTGCCAACCGCACCATCGTCGTCGTCGCGGTCACCGCGGTCGCGAGCCTCGCCGCCGGCGTGGCGCTGAGCCAGCTCGTCGTCTCACCCGCCCAGCGCGCGGCGGAGGCCGCGCCGCCCGAGCCCGGGCTCATCACCGTGCCCGTCGAGCGGCGCGAGCTGTCCACCGACCTCACCCTGCGCGGCGACGCGCTCTACGACGACCCCGTGCCGGTGAGCCTCGAGGCGCCCGAGGGCGGCGGGGGTGCCGTCGTCACCGGGCGCGTGCCCGAGGTCGGCGGGCTGGTCGAGGCCGGGCAGGTGGTCCTCGAGGTCGCCGGCCGGCCGGTCATCGTGCTGCCCGGTGAGCTGCCCGTCTACCGCTCGCTGCGGATGGGCTCCACCGGCCCCGACGTCCTCCAGCTCAAGGAGTCGCTGGAGACGCTCGGCATCGAGGCCGGCGACGCCGGGTCGGACGTGTACGACGCCGCGACCTCCGCCGGCGTCGACGCGCTCTACGCGCGGGTCGGCTACCCCTCCCCGGTCGCCGAGGAGGGCGCCGAGGAGTCGGTCGCCGCCGCGCAGGAGGCCCTGCGCGCGGCCGAGGAGGCGCTCGCGCAGGCACGAGGCGAGCTCGCCCGCGCCGCGGAGGGACCGCCGCGCTCGGAGCGGCTGCGTCTGGACACCGCCGTCGCCCGCGCGGAGCGGGCGGTGCAGGCGGCGATCGACGCCGGGGAGCCTGCCGAGGTCGTCACCCAGGCGCGGGAGGACGTCGCCGTCGTCCGCGCCGAGCGGGAGGAGGCGCTCGCGCCGCGGGACCTCACCCCCGAGCGCTCCCTGCGCGACGCCGCCGAGCGTGGTGTCGCCGACGCGCGCACGGCCCTGGACGAGGCGTGGCGCGCCGCGCGCACCCCGCTGCCCGCCGCCGAGGTCGTCTACGTCGACACCCTGCCCCGCCGGATCGACTCGGTGATGGTGACCCGGGGCGCGACCGTAGGGGGTGTGGCCCTGACGATCTCGGGCGCCACCCTCGAGGTCCTCGCGAGCGTCTCGTCTGCCGACGCCGCCCTCGTGAGCGAGGGCGCGACCGCCTACCTCATGGTCGGGGACGAGGAGGTCGAGGCGCGGGTCGAGGAGGTCCGCGCACCCGCCCGCCGGTCGGGTGACGGCGAGGACGGTGGGGACTCCGGCAGCGGCGGTGACCGCCGCGAGGTCGTCCTCGTGCCGCTGGAGATCACCGAGGAGCAGCGCGCCGCCGTCGTCGGGACCAACGTGCGGGTGAGCATCCCGCTCGAGTCGACCGGCGAGGAGGTGCTCGCCGTGCCCGTCGCCGCGCTCACCGCCGGCCCCGGCGGGGAGAGCCGGGTCGAGATCGACCGCGGCGGCACGACCGAGGTGGTCGTCGTCGAGACCGGCCTCACCGCCGGCGGCTACGTCGAGGTGAGCGCCGAGGGTCTGGCCGCCGGGGACCTCGTCGTCGTGGGCCGATGAGCTCGCCCGTCGTGGCCGCGCGCGGCGTGGACGCCGGGGACCAGCCGGCCGTCGTCGACCTCCGGGGCGTCACGCGCTCCTTCCCCGGTCCGCCGCCGGTGACCGCCCTGCACCCGGTGACGCTGCGGGTGGCGCGCGGGGAGTACCTGTCGATCGTCGGGCCGTCCGGCTCGGGCAAGTCGACGCTGCTCAACGTGCTCGGCCTGCTCGACCGGCCGACCACGGGGGAGTACTGGCTCGACGGCACCGCCACCCACGCGGCGGGGGAGCGGCAGCGCACCGCCCTGCGCGGCGGCCTCATCGGGTTCGTCTTCCAGGCCTTCCACCTGCTGCCCCACCGCACCGTCCTGGACAACGTGCTCCTCGCGACGATGTACTCCGGGCTGCCCCGTGAGGAGCGGCTGCGGCGGTCCTACGAGGCGCTGCGCCGCGTCGGGCTCGAGCACCGCATCGGGTTCCGGCCCACCACCCTGTCCGGCGGGGAGCGTCAGCGGGTGGCGGTGGCCCGCGCCGTCGTCACCGGCCCGCGGCTGCTCCTCGCGGACGAGCCGACCGGCAACCTCGACACGACGACGTCCGGTGAGGTGCTCGACCTGTTCGACGAGCTCCACGCCGACGGCCTCACCCTGCTCGTCATCACCCACGACGACGCCGTCGCCGCCCGCGCCGGGCGCCGGGTGCGGATCACCGACGGCGTGCTGCAGGAGATCGCGTGAGCCGCAACCAGTTCGGGATGCGCGACCTCGTGCGCGAGGCCGGGCACGGCATCGGCGCCCGGCCCGGCAAGCTCGCCCTCACCATCCTCGGCACCGTCCTCGGGATCGCGGCGCTCGTCGTCACCATCGGCATGGCGCAGACCGGCGGAGGGCAGATCGCCCGCCAGTTCGACGCCGTCGCCGCCACCCAAGCCGTCATCCAGCCCGGGACCACCGAGGGGGCCGACGGCTCCAGCCGCTCGCGCGCGGCCCTGCCGTGGGACACCCCCGAACGCCTCGGACGTCTCAACGGGGTGGAGGCCGCCGCCCTGCTCGCCGACCTCGACGCCGGCGACCGGCGCATCACCTCCGTCCCACTCATCGACCCGGCCGCCGCCGCGCAGGTGCAGCCGGCCCTCGTCGCGAGCTCCCCGGAGCTGCTCGAGGCGCTGCGCGGCACGCTCACCACCGGGCGGATGTTCGACTCGGGCCACGACGCCCGCGCCGACCGGGTGGTGGTGCTGGGCGCCGGCGCGGCCCAGCGGCTCGGGGTCAACCGGGTGGACTCCCAGCCCTCGATCTTCATCGGCGAGGAGGCCTACACGGTCATCGGGATCGTCGGGGACGTCGCCCGCCGGCGCGACGTGCTCGACGCCGTCGTCCTCCCGCTCGGCACCGCCCGTGCGGACCTCGGCCTCGCCTCTGCCACCGAGGCGCAGGTGAAGATCGCCGTCGGGGCGGGACCGCTGCTGGTCGAGCAGGCGCCACTCGCGCTGTCCCCGAACACCCCGGAGAACATCACCGTCCAGGCACCGGCGCTGGGCAACCGGCTGCGCGAGAGCGTCCAGGGCGACATCAACGCCGTGTTCCTCGCGCTGGGCGCGGTGGCGCTGCTCGTCGGTGGGCTGGGCATCGCCAACGTCACCCTGCTCGGGGTCATCGAGCGGGTGGGGGAGATCGGGCTGCGGCGCGCGCTCGGTGCGACCCGGCGGCAGATCGCGGCCCAGTTCGTCGTGGAGTCGGTGACGATCGGCCTGCTCGGCGGGCTGCTCGGGGCCGCGGTCGGCTCGTTCGCCGTCGTCGCCATCAGCGTCGTCCAGGAGTGGACCCCGATCCTCGACCTGCGGCTCGTCGGCGGCTCGGCGCTGCTCGGCGGGGTCATCGGCCTCGTCGCCGGCGCCTACCCGGCCCTCAAGGCCGCCTCGCTCGAGCCCGTGACGGCCCTTCGCGGCGGACTGTGACGAGCCCGCCGATCAGGGGACCTCGATGTCGCTGCCCGCGTTGAAGACGGCGATCTCGCTGCTCTCACCCCGGCAGCTGTCCAACGCGTCGGCCACTGCGGGGGCCACACTCTCCTTGATGCCGTCACGCGGGAAGTAACCGCCACCGCCGCGGACCTCCGTGCCGAGCTCCACGACCTGCCCATCCGCGAGCACGACGGCGGCCGGGTCCGCCTGCCAGGTCGTCCCCGCCGGCCAGATGACCGGGTGGGCAGGCGCGCCCGGGTAGTCGACGGTGTTCGCGAGCACCAGGCAGTCCCCCCGCATCTCCACGGTCCCGCCCACGACGGCGTCAAAGCCGCTGTCACCGGACGCAGGAGGGGAGGTCAGGACCGGCCCGTCCACGGCGCCGACGGCGGATCCGCCGCAGGCCGCCACGCACGCCACTGAAAGCACCAGCGCTGACGTCCGGCGGGCACCGATCCTTCTCAGCCGACCTCGCATCCCCGACTCCCTCGTTGGCCCGCACTCCTTGACGGCGGGGGTTCTCTGTGCCCGGCGTCCCGATCCCTCGTGGTGCTATTCCGCTGCCACGCCGGTCCGTGCTGCCTGGTCGGTCCATGCCCGTCGCGCCTTGTCGCTCAGGTGGCGAGAGGCCCGGACAACCAGCTCATGCAGGGCAGGTCCGTGCTCGGCGGCTATCGCCGGGTTGTGTCGGACGACGTCGAGCTCATTCGCCGCGGTGATCTCCATGAACGCCGACAGCGACGCGCGGTCAGGAGTGCGGAGCACGTCAGTGAATCGGTCGACGAACTCGACCTCCTCCTGACCGAGCTGCGGATAGACGTGCGCGCGGACGCAGCTGCCGTACAGGTACACGAGGCTCTCGGCCTCGGCGCCGATGGCTTCGGTGAGCACCGGCCGCTCGGCCAGGTCGAGCAGTGCCGTGTCGAAACCGTCAGTTCCGTAGCTGGCATGGCACAGGCCGGCGAGCTGGACCTCCGGTGGTGCGTCCCATGCCGCGAGCTCGATCCGGACGCGCCGAAGATGGTCCAGCAGCGTGCCACCGGGATGGGGGACCTCAGCGGCTCCGCGTGCGCGCAGCAGATCCTCAGCGGCTGCGACCCTTGAGTGGAAAGTCATGAGTACCCCTCCTTCGGGCGCGGCGACGCTCGACGCTGAACGATGCTTCCAGGTTCCTGGCTTCGAAGAATGCAGATCGAGCTAGAGAGCGCCATCGTCCCAGATGGCGTCGGAGTCTGTTCGAGGAATCTCCAGCCTCCTCCATTCCCCGATAGCAGGGTTGCGACGGTGCGTCCTCGGAGTAGAACCCAGCAAGCCGCTTTCCGCGCCGCGATCCTCACCGAGGAATCGTCGATGTCTGAGGGCGAGGTTCGATAGCGTCGTGGACGACGCAACGACGTCGCTGCGGCGTACCACCGGGTTTCGGGGGCGTCATGGGCATCGAGACGGACCTGGAGAGGTGCACCCAGTTGATTCCCCCGGCGAAGAGGTCGCTGACAGCCGGCATCGTCATCCTGCTCGCAGGAGCGATCGTCGTGGCCTACGGAACGGATGCCTACCTGTGGCTGACCAACCTGGCAGGCGCGAGTGCTGAACCCGGCCTGCACGCCGTCTCGCTCGTGCTCAACATCCTCCGGCTCGCCCTGATGCCCCTTGGAGCGGCGTTCGTCGGCGCTGCCGTCGTCATCCAGTCGGTCTCCACGCTCCTGACGGCCAGACAGCCGGCCCCGTAGCCGGCACGCCGGGGCACACGCGCCAGGAGCCGTCGTCGTCCCGGCGGACCTCACCAGCCGAAGGAGATGGGATGAGCGCCGACGACTACGACGACTTCGCGGTCGAGTACGACGCGGAGAACGCCAACAGCCTGCTGAACGCGCACTACGAGTGGCCGGCGGTGCTACGCCTGCTCGGGGACGTGGGTGGCCGGCGGATCCTCGACGCGGGCTGTGGCTCCGGGCCGCTGGCAGCCGAGCTCGTCAGCCGGGGTGCGCACGTCACAGGCTTCGACGGCAGCCCTGCCATGATCGAGCTCGCGCGCCGCCGCCTCGGCCACACGGTGCCGCTGACGGTGCACGACCTCAGCCTGCCCCTGCCCTACGAGGACGAGAGCTTCGACGACGTCGTCGCGTCCCTCGTCCTGCACTACCTCCAGGACTGGGACACACCACTCGCCGAGATCAGGCGCGTCCTCAAGCCGGGCGGACGACTGGTGGCGAGCGTCAACCACCCGTTCGCCCGGCAGATCAACGCCATGCACGAGGACTACTTCGCCACCCGCGAGTACGGGGAGGAGGTCGACCTCGACGGGCGGATTACCACCCTGACCTTCTGGCACCGCCCTCTGCGCGAGGTGGTCCGGGCCGTCCTCGACGCCGACCTTCGCCTGCGCGTGCTCGACGAACCCCCGCCCTCCGCCGAGACCCCGCCCGAGCTGATGCCGCCGCGGATCGCCAGCGGCGAGCGCAGCGCCTTCCTGTGCTTCCTCTTCCTCGTGGCGGAGAAGCCCGAGGCACGTGCACCCCTCCCCGCCGGATAGGTAGCGGTCCTTCTCTGAACGTCGACCGGGCAACGCGCTACCGAGTGCCCGGCGCGCGCCGGGCAGCTACGGGCGCGGCAAGTCCTCCTCGCTCGGGTTTGTGGAAAGGGTGCCCTCACCGGGAACGCCACCGGACGGGTCATACGGTGGCGTTCCCGCGACCGTGATCTTCAGGCATGGCGGTGGGGGGACTCGGTCCCAGTCGCTGTTCCTCACACGGGACGGTGTCCACCGTCGAGGCAGTCTCGACCTGAATCCCACGGCGGACACGCGGAGGTGTTTGACCGTAGCCCCCGCCCTGAGCTGCGGGAGAACCGGATCACTAGCGCGCCGTGGCGTGGGGAGTGATCGAAAAGACGTCCTTCGCGCTCGGGTGCGGGAGGATGAGGAGGTGAGCTCGTATAACCGGCCCTCGGTCGTTGCACCGGTCTTCCATGACGCAGACGGCCAGATCATCGACTACGGGAACCGGTGGAGCGGGTCACCGCCGGAAGAGACTTACTCGGTCGACACCCATCCCGAGCGCTTCGCACCACTCCACACAGTGGCTGATGCCCTCATCGCACATCTGCGCGCTACCTACGACGTCCGACTCACCGAGGGTGAGGGGACCGCGGGAGATCTGCTCCGCCCAGCTCCTGAATTCCTACGCGCGGTGCGCATCCAGCCCAACGACCCGGCATGCGCCGCGCTGACGTTCGTGTTCACTGCCTACCCCGGCATCTTTCTGCACGCCGGTTTGCTGCACGACTTCCACTATCCGGTATGCGGCTGCGACGCGTGCGACTCCAACTGGACCACTGAAGCCGACCTACTGGAGCAGCAAGTGCTCGCGGTCGTCACCGGACACTACCGGGAGGGCATCGAAGACGGACCCCAGCCTTGGGTCGAGTACGCGTTCACCTACCCCGACGGTGCAAACTCCGGAAGATCCCGCGCCGAGGAGATCCCGGCAGAGCGATTCGAAGCGGCCAAGCCCATCCTCTGCGACCTCACTGAAGGGTGGGCCTCCTGGCCACAGAGATCCTCGGGCTCCTGAGAGCACTTGTTCCGGCTCGCGATCCCCAGCGGAACGTCAGCGCACCGCTCGCGAGCCCGCGGCGCCTGTTCCGTGCCTCGCAGGATCTCAGCGCCAGCGACTCCCTGGTCCACATTCGCACGTCCGACGAGGGGACTTGGTGATTGGGGTGCGACGTGGCGGTGTCGGCGAAGGTGACCCGCACGATTTCCGTGTCCCTGGACTGGGGCTTAAGACCCAAGGGCGAGGAAGGTCGGAACACCGTCGCTGCGGAGGCCATGTCTGAAATGGTGGCCTTGGTGCCTGGCGAGCACGTCGTGGCCCGTGCTGACCGACGGCGGCCGCCTGGCGTGACCGTTGCCTACTTTAGGGAGCTTGCCGATGTCGCCGATCAGCCGTCCAGCCCATTCTGTCCTGGCTCAGCGGCCCGAGTGGGCTGAGGCCGTTGCCCGGTTGAGGGAGTTGGCCAATGCCCGCAGGCAGGAGTCTGCTGCCGACGCGCAGGGGTATGTCGCTCGGTACGCCGGGGGGCGGGGCGCCATGGTCCTGGATGTCGTGGCGTCTCGGCAGCGCAAGTATGTCGAGCGCGTGCTGCCGATGGTGGAGCGGTGGAAGGCGCGCGTGTCGGCGCCGACGCTCGAGGCCCTGGTGGCGACACCGACGAGCCTTGAGGAACTGGGGCTGCGGACGGCGGAGCCGGTCACCATCGTGACGGTCGCCCAGAACTTGCTGTCCTACGGCGCCCAGGCTGGACTCGACGACGAGGATGAGATCTGCCGGCGGTGGGCCGACGGCACCGAGGGTCTGGAGCATGGCTATGAGCTGGACCCCGTCGTGGGTGAGGTGTCGGGAATCGGTCTGGCGCTGTTCTCGTACATGCGGATGCGTGCGGGGGCGTCGGCGATCAAACCTGATGTCCGGGTACGGCGGGCGCTGCGGGACTTGGGCTTCCATGTCCCTCGTGGGGAGCACGCGATCCTCACAGTCGCCCGTGCGGCGGCGGCTGAGACGGGGATGGACCTGCTGACGTTCGACCAGCTCTTGTGGCACGTCGGGAGGTAACAGACCCGGAGTATCGGCTCGTGGGCGTAAAAGGTTCCTCATGCGGGACGGATTCAAGGGCTAGGGGCCATGGTCATACCAAGACCCCGATCGCCGACGCTTCAGGGTAACGGTGGATGGGTTCCTACCCGTTGGAAGGAGAAGGCTGGTCGAAGTCGTAAGCAGGTACGGAGACCTCCGCTGGCAGCTGACCGCGTTGCAACCTATTGGCCACCGATGGAATCTACGGGGTGCGCGCCATCGGACTCAGACGGACCCCACATCGTTCGGCCCGATACCCACGGATACGCTCGTATGATGACAGCGGCGCAGCGACGCATCTGACCGTGGAGTGACAGCGCCGACCGGGTATTTTGGGACGGAAGGACTCCCTCGAAACATGGCAACGGGCAGTCAGCGCTATCGCAGTCACAAGGTCTGGGAGACGTTGGAACTGAAGCGGGACTCCCTCGCAGCGGCCCGCTTCGACGACCCTAAGAGCGAGCAGTGGCGCACGGATATCGTTGAGTGGCTCACGGAGGCGAAGAAGACAAGAACCGCCCAGCAGCCAGCGTTGTACCTTAAGACGTTGGACGAACTGAGCGAAGCTCTCAACGCGTTGCCTGTCACCACCGACGAGTTCAAGCAGTACGTCGGCGTCAACGCTGCTTACAACCGAACGCCTGCCGTGGGTAATCTCGAGGTTGCGCTACGTGCCCTCCCTCTGCCGGCGCCGAAGGACCTCAAAGACTCATACGTCGAACTTCTGGACAGAGAAGTCGAGGTTCGAACCAAACGGCTTGATCAGTTAGAAGCGAAGGTCTCTGATACAGAGGCTGCTCTTCAGGACCGACTCGACGCACTAGCGGAGGTCACCCAGCGCGTCGATGCACTGCGGGCCGAGATCCAGAGCGGGCACGAGTCGATCGCTGCGGTCCGCGAATCGGCAGAGAACACGATTAGGTCCGAATGGGATGCGGCGTTGGGAGCCTGGAAGCAGGAGCGCGAGAAGGTCGACTCAGGCCGCGACGTCGAGGCCGTCACACACATCGCCACTCTGGCGGCCACCGCCAAGGCGGGGGAGTCGCTAGCGGAGCACGCGGCGGGCAGCCTCAGCGCGACTGACTGGTACGGCCGGTCGAAGCGTGAGCGGAGGGCCGCCCAATGGATGCGGGCTGGAGCGGCCTTCGTATTCGTGCTTGCTGGCGCGATCGGCTGGTTCATAGTGACCGAAGCGATCCGCAACAATTTCGATCTTACCGTGGGCGACGGCATTTTGAGGTCTGCAGTCGCGATCGTTGTGGGCGCGTTCGGTGCTCTCCTTCTCCGGGAGTCCGGGAGGCACTTCCGGGAGGCCGATACCGCGGAGGACGTTGCACTCTCGCTGAAGGCCCTTGCGCCCTTCTATGCGAACTCTGAAGATGAGATCCGCCTGGCCGCGAGGGTGCAGGTCGGTGATGCCGTCCTGGTGAAGAACGTCCTCTCTCGATTCGCGCATCGCGACGCCGCCAGGCACGCCGGAGAAATCAACACCGCGGAGTTGCCAGCGCTCGTCAAGGAAGCGACCAAGGCGCTCAGGCTGACGGAGCCGGACACACCGAAGACCTGACCGGCCGTCGAGGCAACAGAGTTCGTCGGAGTCTTGGGCAGGCAGCCTAGACGAGTTTCCGCTCATGGCGGCGAAGTCGCCGCACGTCCCGGTGATGGATCGGCTAGCGGGGCGGGGTGTCCGGTATGCGGCCGACATGCAACCGCGGGAAGGCCTCTTTGCTGTGGAGCGGCTTTCCGCTGTCGGGCCTGCGGGCTCGACATCTATCAGCGTCTTGCTCGGCAGATCCAAATGGGCATCGCCAGGTGCAGAGCGCAGGGGCGGCGTACTTGACGTTTCGGCGCCCGACTACGCGCCCGGCGCACGGCGCGCCGATGAAGACGACCGTGCCGGGAGTGCTGAAGTCCCGGCAGTGCCGGGTCGGCGCCGTGTGGTGACGGCCCCGACCCGGCACTATCGACCAGCAGGGGAGCGTGCGCCTATCCGCAGCTCACCGCCTCGAATGCCGCCTCGGTGGTCGAGGCGCGCTCATCGATCCGCGCGCTGACGCTCACAGTGCCGGCCTCCAGCGCGTTCTGCCGCGTGCTGAATGTGTGGAAGGCGTTGTTCCCGACGGCGACGTCGTCGAACTGGCGGCTGCCGTAGGCCGTCGACAGCTCGATGGCCGCCGGGGCCTCGTCGGTGTTGAGCGCGCGCACCGCGACATAGGCGCGCCCCGCGAGGCAGCGCGCCTGAGCCTGCACGTCCACCGAGACCTCGTCCACGCCGTCCGGCGGGAGCATGCCCTTCTCGACGACGAGCGTGTGGTTCTCCCCGAAGACGTTGAGCTCGGCGATCCCCACCGTGACGTCCTCCGTCGTGCCGGTGATCTTCAGGCGCACGGCGTGGGTGAGCACCCGGTCGAACGTGACGTACTCAGCGGTGTGCGGAGTGGTGTTCTCGCTCCTGTCGACCAGCGGCTGCCACGAGTTCGACTCGATGTCGCGGTACTCCAGGGTGTACTGCACCGCGTTGTCCTTCGTGTGCCCGTGCCCGGTCTCCTTCCAGTTGATCTGCGCCGCGGAGATGTAGAACGGGTTCCCGAAGCCACTGATGTAGGTCGGGTCCTCATCGTCCTCGGCGGGCTGCCACCAGGTCCCGAGCGATCGGTCCGCCGCGTAGTACGGCGTGCGTCCGGGGGCGTAGCTGCTCGTCCAGTACGCCGAGGTGAGCGTGCTGACGTTGTACAGCCCGACGTCCCGCTGGCCGTCGATCTCGTGTCCCGGGGCCAGCTGGGGCGTGTTGGACAGGTCGCAGCTCAGCGCACCCGTGGGCCCGACCTCGCACGTGTCCATCCCCAGCCGCCGCTCGAAGCCCGTCTCGTAGGCGATGACGTAGGTGTAGAAGAAGATGATGTTGCCCGCGTCGTCGACCACGAAGGACCCGTGCCCCGCGTTGGGGTACAGCGCGCTCGGGTAGTTGCTCTGCGGGCCGTAGCCGATCGGGTTCACCTGCCCCTCCGGCAGGCTGTACTCCCCGAGTGGGCTCTGGGACGACATGACTCCGGCGGAGTAGCCCGTGTGCTCCGACCCGCCTGCCACGACCTGCACGTAGTACGTGTCACCCACCTTGAACATCTGCCCTCCCTCCATGTACCCGTGGGTGAAGCCCTGCTTGTTCTCACCGATGTGCTGCCACTCCTGGGCCGGGTCGTAGTCGAAGAGCACGACGGGCTCGGTCAGCACCTTGGTCGGATCCGTCGGATCGAGCTCGACGCCCATGATCGGCGCGCCGAGGTTGTAGACCAGGTAGAGACGGCCGTCCGTGTCGAGGAAGAACTGGACGTCACCGGCCGAGAGGGTCCGGCCGTTCAGGTGCCTGGGCCACCCGAGCTCGGTCCACGGACCGGTGGGGGAGTCCGCGACGTAGAACGGCGTCCAGTTGCCCCCCATGTAGAACTTGTCGCCGACCTGGACGACGGACGGCGCCGTGAGACCCAGGTTCATCTCGTGGGGGGTCCAGGTGAGGTAGTCGGTCGTGGACCAGGCGACGCGGCTGTTGACGTCGTTCCCCAGGCCACCGGACGCGTACAGGTACATGGTTCCGTCGACGTTCAGGGCGCTGAAGTCCGCGGCCGTGCGGAAGGCGTTCTCGCCCACGGTCGAGAAGTTCTCGCCCGGGGCGGTGAAGCCCGCCTTCGACAGGCCTGAGAGGTTCCGCCCGTCCGCCGATGTCCACTCCGGCTTCGCCAAGATCTCCAACATCCTGGGAGACACATTCGCGATGCCCTCATCCGTCGGCGCCATCGCAATCGGATTACTGTCGACTTCCATGTCAGGCAGGTCGATCGGGTTCGTGTAGGTCAGGTCCATGTCGACGCCGGGCAGGGGCACCCTGGCGGCAGGGCTTCCCCACGGCGTCGGCTCCTCGGCCCCTACGGCGGTACCGACCGCCATGGGAGCTCGAGCCGGCGCCCCGGCTGCACCCCCGGCCGCGACGAGGCTCGCGGCGATCAAAGCCCCTGCGGCAGCGAGGGCTGCTGAGGTTTGCGCCATGCCTCGCCGGCTGCGTCGGTCTTTTCGGGCTGTCTCTTCGGTCATCACTGGATCTCCGTCCTGCGACTTTGCAGAATCCCGCACGGTCCCGATCTCCTGGATCTCTGAACCGGCGAGTTGGACAGCGTTAACGCTCACATCATTGGGCCCGATGTCGAGTCTGAGTCAGGTCATAACACCTGTCAACCCATCGGTCCGAATTGCGGAAGTGTGCTCGCCGGGTATTTCTGCTTTCAATCCGAAACCGCCACTCGTGCGGGTGGTTCTTTAGTAGGAATTCCCTTGAGCGATCGCGAGCGCGTGTCCTGCGAAGGTCTTGGTGTGACCTCTCGGGGCGTAGGTCATCGCTCGCGAGGGGGAGGGTCTCGACACAGGCTGAACGCGGGTTTAGGCTTCTGAACATGAGTTCAGCCATGGCTGAGGAGCTCACCGCCCGGGCGCGGATCGTCCGCGCCGCGGTGCGGCGGTTCGCGGCCGACGGCATGTCCGCCCCGCTGCGGACGATCGCGGCCGACGCGGGCGTCAGCGCCGGCCTGATCATCCATCACTTCGGCTCCGCCGACGGGCTGCGCGCCGCGTGCGACGAGCACGTCCTCGACGTCGTCCGGACCAACAAGCAGCGCGTGTTCACCCGCTCGGTCGGCGCCGGGGCCATGCTCGCCCAGCTCGCCGAGATCGAGGGCTACGCCCCGGTCGTCGGGTACGTCCTGCGCCGGCTCCAGGCCGGCGGCGAGCTCGCCGCCACCCTCGTCGACGGGTTCGTCACCGACGCCGTCGAGTACCTCGCGCAGGGGGAGGCGGCCGGCGTCGTGCGCCCGAGCCGGGACCCCGCGGCCCGCGCGCGCGTCCTCACCGAGCAGGCGCTCGGCGCGCTCCTGCTCCAGCTGCCCGCCCAGCAGGACCACCTCGACCTCGACGAGCTGCCCGGCTGGCTCCGGTCCTACCCCGAGCGCATCGTCGGGCCGCTGCTCGAGGTCTACACCGAGGGCGTGCTCGCCGACCGCACGCTGCTCGACGCCTACCTCGCCGACCGCGAGTCCCGACCGTCCCCACCCTGAACCCGGGAGCCCCGATGTCCCGCCCTGCCGTCTCCGCCCGCGACCTCACCAAGACCTTCGGACCCACCCGCGCGCTCGACGGCTTCTCCCTCACCGTCCCCGCGGGCCAGGTCACCGGCTTCCTCGGGCCCAACGGCTCGGGGAAGTCGACGACGATCCGCGTCCTGCTCGGCATGCTGCGCGCCGACTCCGGCACCGTCGAGGTCCTCGGCCGCGACCCGTGGCACGACGCCGTCGAGGTCCACCGCCGACTCGCCTACGTCCCCGGGGACACGAGCCTGTGGCCCGGCCTCACCGGCGGGGAGGCGATCGACGTCCTCACCCGGCACGAGACCGGCGCCGCGCACCGCCGCCGCAGGGCCGAGCTCCTCGAGCGCTTCGAGCTCGACCCCACGCGCAGGACCCGCACCTACTCCAAGGGCAACCGGCAGAAGGTCGCGCTCGTCGCGGCACTGTCCCGCGACGTCGACCTCTACCTGCTCGACGAGCCGACCTCGGGCCTGGACCCGCTCATGGAGCTCGTCTTCACCGAGGAGGTCCGGCGCCTGCGCGAGGCCGGGCGCACCGTGCTGCTGTCCAGCCACATCCTCGCCGAGGTCGAGAAGCTCTGCGACGTTGTGACGATCATCCGCGCCGGCCGCGACGTCGAGAGCGGGACGCTCGCCGACCTGCGCCACCTCACCCGCTCGACGGTCTCCGCGACGACGGCGGTGGACCCGGCGCCGCTCGCGCGCGTCCCCGGCGTCCACGACCTCGCCGTCACCGGCGACGGGCGGCTGACCTTCGGCGTCGACGACGCCGCGCTCCCACGCGTCCTGCCCGTGCTCGCCGACCTCGGGGCGCGCCACCTCACCGTCACCCCGCCCTCGCTCGAGGAGCTGTTCCTGCGCCACTACGGCGAGGACCTCGTGCCCGAGAACGCCGGGGGCCGGCGATGACCGCGACGGTGCGCCCCCCGACCACGGCCCCGGCCCCCGCCGCCACCGGCGGTGAGCTCACCGGCACCGGGGACCTCCTGCGACTGTTCCTCCGGCTGTCCCGCCGGCAGATCGCCATCTGGGCGCTCGCCTTCCTCGCCCTCGTCGCCCTCTCGGTCGTCGCGCTCGAGGAGACCTACCCCGACGCCGCGGCGCTGCAGGCCCGGGCGATGCTCCTCGAGAGCCCCGCGGCCGTGATGATGACCGGCCCGGCGTTCGCGCTGGAGGACTACACGTTCGGGGCGATGATCGCCAACGAGCTCTCCCTGTGGCTGCTGCTGCCCGCCGCGATCATGAGCGTCCTGCTCGCCGTGCGCCACACCCGCGCCGAGGAGGAGTCCGGGCGCCTGGAGCTGCTGCGGTCCCTGCCGGTCGGGCGGTACGCGCCCGCCGTCGCGGCGATGCTCACCGTGGCACTGGCCGACGTCGCCGTCGGGGCCGCGACCACCGCCGGCCTCGTCATCACCGGCATGCCCGCGGCGGACTCCCTGGCCCTGGGGCTCGCGACGGCGCTCACCGGACTCGTGTTCGGCGCGGTCGCCGCCGTCACCGCCCAGGTCACCGAGCACGCCCGCACCGCCTCCGGCCTGGCACTCGGGGCGCTCGCGGCGGCGTTCCTCGTCCGCGGGGTCGGGGACGTCATCGAGCGGACGGGCTCGTGGCTCTCCTGGTTCTCCCCGCTCGCCTGGGCGCAGCAGACGCGCGTGTTCGTCGACCTGCGGTGGTGGCCGCTCGCCCTGTCCGCCGGCACGACGCTCGTGCTCCTCCTCCTCGCCGCCTCGCTCGCCCGCCGCCGGGACCTCGGCGCGGGGCTGCGCGCGGCACGCCCCGGCCCGGCGCAGGCGTCGCGCGCGCTCATGGCCCCGGCCGGCCTCGCCCGCCGGCTCGTCTCGGGCACGTTCGTCGCCTGGGCGGTCGCGATGTTCCTCTTCGCCCTCGCCTTCGGTGCCCTGGCCAGCTCCCTGGACGACGTCATCGCCGACATCCCCGCGATGGGGGAGTGGATCGAGCTCGACCTCGACGACCTCACCCGGTCCTTCGCGGCCGTCATCCTCTCCTTCCTCGCCCTCTGCCCGGCCGCGCTCGCCGTGTCCGGCGTCCTGCGGCTGCGGGCCGAGGAGCGCGAGGGCCGACTGGAGGGGGTGCTCGCGTCCGGCAGCTCGCGGACCGGGGTGCTCGGGCGGTGGGCGCTCGTCGTCGCCGTCGAGTCCGCGCTCGTCCAGGTGCTGCTCGGCATCGGCGCGGGCCTGGGGGTGAGCGCCGGGACGGGGGAGGTCGCGTGGGTCGGGGAGCTCACGGCGGCGTCGCTCGCCTACCTGCCGGCCGTCCTGCTCCTCGGCGGCGTGGCGGTCGCGCTGGTCGGGCTGGCGCCCCGGCTCGCCTCCCTCGCGTGGGTGCCCGTCGTGTGGGCAGCGCTCGTCGTCTTTCTCGGGGAGCTGCTCGGCCTGCCGTCCTGGGCGCGGGACCTCTCCCCGCTCACCCACACCCCGCTGGTCCCGGGAGCCGCGCTCACGGCGGGCCCGCTCGCCGTCATGACGGTCCTCGCCCTGGGGCTCGCGGCGGCCGGGCTCCTGGGCCTGCGCCGCCGCGACGTCGGCACTGCCTGACCGGGCCGGCGGCACCGGTGCGCGGGGGTCAGGCGAGCCGCGGCCGCCTGGCCAGGCGCCGGTAGGCCCGGTCCCACCAGCGTTCGGTCACCGGGACGACGACCGGCTCCTCCCGGTCCATCCGGTCGCGGACGTCGGCGCGCACCCCGAGGAGGGTGAGGACCATCGCGAGCGTCGAGACGACGGCGATGACGCCGATGACGGAGACCGCCCAGCGGTAGTCGAGCAGGCTCGGCGCGGCCGAGCCGGACCGCGCGTCGAGCACCATGCCGACGGCGACGGCGGCGACCATCGCCCCGGCGAACCCGCCCGCGTTGACCAGGCCGGTCGCCGTCGAGATCCGGGCGGCCGGGTTGTAGTCGCGGGCGATGTGGAAGCCGATCTGGGAGCCCGGCCCGCCGATGGCGAAGACGACGAACACGGCCGTCACCACCGCCGACGGCGGACGACCGCCCGGCCACAGGACGAGCAGGGCGACGGCGAGCACCCCGGCGAGCGAGATGCCCACCGCCATCGGCGCCCGCCACGTCGGACGACGCCCCGCGAGCGGGCCGACGAGGAAGCTGAACGCGACCGTCGCGAGCACGTAGAGGGACAGCAGGGAGGCGGCGCGCGCGTCCGGGTAGCCGAGCGCCTCGGTGAGGTAGGGGTAGCCCCACACGAGCGCGACGACGACGCCCGGCGCCATCGTCGCCTGGTGGGTCCAGAACCCCAGCCGCGTCTCCCGGCGTCCCCACGTCGCCCCGATGCCGCGCAGGGCGGGCCGGCGGGCGGGGGAGCCGTCCGGCTCCACCGGGGCGAGCTGACGGAAGGGGGCGGCGACGGTCGGACGCAGCAGCAGGAGGGCGTAGCCGAGGGAGGCGACGGCGGTGAGGGCGAAGGTCCGCGTCCAGCCGAGCGCGTCGAGGGCGAGGACGAGCGGGACGGTCGCGACGAGGTTGCCGAGCATGCCGACGAGCCCGGTGAGCGAGGTGAGCACGGCGTAACGGCGGTGAGGGAACCACATCGCCGCGAGCCGCAGGACGGCGATGAACACCGCCGCGTCGCCCACCCCGAGCAGCGCGCGAGCGGCGAGCGCCACCGGGAAGCTCGTCGCGAAGGCGAAGAGGAGCTGGGCGGCGCCCATGACGAGCGTCGAGGCGAGGAGCACCTTGCGCGCGCCCCACCGGTCGATCGCCACCCCCGCCGGCACCTGCATGAGCGCGTACAGCCCGAGCTGGACCATGACGAAGGAGCCGAGCTCGGTCGCCGAGATGTCGAGCCGCTCGACGGCGGTGGGCCCGGCGACGCCGAGCGAGGCGCGGTGCAGGTAGGCGAGGAAGTAGGCGCCGGCCCCGACCAGCCACACGAGCCACGCCGAGCGGGCCGCCCGGTGGCCGATGCGGCGCGGAGAGAAGGTCACGATGGCCCATGCTCCCACCACCACCACCACCACCGCGGCGGACGGTGCGGGGCGCCGCGCGCCGGGTGTCGTTAGCATCGGGCAGCATCGACGAGAGGCGGTCACCCTGAGCTCCCCCGACGTGGACGACGTCCCGGACCCGCGCCGCTGGCGCATCCTCGCGGTCCTGCTCGTCGCCATCTTCATGTCGCTCGTCAGCGTGAGCATCATCAACGTCGTCCTCCCCTCCGTGCAGCGCGGCCTGGGCGCCTCGGACTCCGACCTCCAGTGGGTCCTCACCGGCTACGCCCTCACCTTCGGCGTCGTCCTCGTCGGGGCGGGCCGGGCCGGTGACCTCCTCGGGCGCGGGCCGCTGTTCATCGCCGGCGTCGTCCTGTTCACCCTCTCCTCGGTGTGGGGCGGCCTCGCACCCGACCCGCTGAGCCTCAACCTCTCCCGGGTGGTCCAGGGGCTCGGCTCCGGCCTGCTCAACCCGCAGGCCGTGGGGATGATCCAGCAGTACTTCCGGGGCCCCGAGCGCGGCCGCGCCTACGGTGCGCTGGGCAGCGTCATCGGCGTCTCGGTGGCCGTCGGGCCGGTGCTCGGCGGGCTCATCATCCAGCTCGCCGGCGAGGCGGACGGGTGGCGCTGGACGTTCCTCGTCAACGTGCCCGTGGGCGTCCTCGCCGTCGTCCTCGCGCTGCGCTGGTTCCCGCGTCCGATGCGTGTGCCGCGCGCCGCGCGGACCGGCTCCCACGACCTCGACCCCGTCGGCACGGTGCTCCTCGCCGTCGCGGTCCTCGCCCTGCTCCTGCCGTTCGTCGAGCGCAGCCTGGGCTCGTGGGGGTGGCTGCTGCTGCCCGGCGGGGCCGCGCTCCTCGCGCTGTGGGTGGCCTGGGAGCTGCACTACCGGCGGCGCGGGCGCGCCCCCATGGTCGACCTCTCGCTCTTCCGGCTGCGCAGCTTCTCCGTCGGCACCGTCATCGCCGGGCTCTACTTCCTCGGCGTCACGAGCGTGTGGGTGATCGTCGCGCTCTACGTGCAGAACGGCCTGGGCCGCAGCGCGCTGGAGGCCGGGCTCGTCGGGCTGCCCGCCGCGCTCGTCTCGGCCGTCACCTCGAACTGGGCGGGCCGGCACGTCGGCGCTCGCGGGCGTCGCATCGTCGTCGCCGGGCTGGTGAGCGCGATGGTCGGGCTGCTGCTCAGCGTGCTCGTCGTCCAGCTCGTCGCCGCGGACCGCGCGAGCGTGTGGTGGATGCTCCTCACCCTCGCCTTCGTCGGGGCCGCGCAGGGCATGGTCATCACCCCGAACCAGACGATCACGCTCGGGCAGGTGCCGCTGGAGTACTCCGGTGCGGCGGGCGGCGTCCTGCAGACCGCCCAGCGCATCGGCACGGCGATGGGACTGGCGGTCATCACCGCCGTGGCCTTCGCCGTGCTCGAGGAGTCGACCTGGGCGGTGGCGGTGACCGCCGGGTTCCTCGCGGTCACCGGCGCGCTGGCGGTCACCCTCGCCGTCGCGGTCCTCGACCTGCGCGGCGCGCGCCGCGGGCGCTGACTACCCGCCGAGGTGCCCCGCGAGGCGGGCGTGACGCGCGGCGCTCGCCTCGTCAAGACCGATGATCGTCACGTTCTTGCCGCGAGCGGCGTACTTCGTCGTGATCGCGTCGAGCGCCGCGACCGTCGAGGCGTCCCAGATGTGCGAGCGGGACAGGTCGATGACGACGTTCTGCGGGTCCCCGCTGTAGTCGAACTGGTACACGAGGTCGTTGGACGAGGCCCACAGCAGCTCCCCGACGACGGCGTAGACCCGGGTGTCCTCGTCGGGGTGGGCGACCTCGACGACCTCGGTGACGTGTGCGACGCGGCGCACGAACATGAGGGCCGCGACGAGCACGCCGGTGACGACGCCGTAGGCGAGGTTCTCGGTGGCGACGGTGACGACGACGGTCGCGAGCATGACCGCCGTCTCGCTGAGCGGCATGCGGCGCAGCGTCGCCGGCCGCACCGAGTGCCAGTCGAACGTCGCGACGCACACCATGACCATGACGGCGACGAGCGCGGCCATCGGGATCCGGCCGATCGGGTCACCGAACCCGACGACGAGGACGAGGAGGAACACCCCGGCGAGGAACGTGGAGATCCGGGTGCGCGCGCCGGAGACCTTCGTGTTGATCATCGTCTGGCCGATCATCGCGCAGCCGCCCATCCCGCCGAGGAGGCCGGTGACGACGTTCGCGGCGCCCTGCCCCCACGCCTCACGGGTCTTGTCGGAGTGCGTGTCGGTGACGTCGTCGACGAGCTTGGCGGTCATGAGGGACTCCATGAGCCCGACGAGCGCCATCCCGACGGCGAAGGGGCCGATGATCCGCAGCGTCTCGAGCGTGAGCGGGACGTCGGGCAGGAACAGCGAGGGCAGCGAGTCGGGCAGCTCGCCCTGGTCGGCGACGTCGGGCACGTCGAGCCCGAGGACGACGCTCGCCGTCGTGAGGACGACGATCGCGACGAGCGGGGCCGGCACGGCCGTGGTGAGCCGGGGGAGCAGCGCGATGAGCGCGACGCCGACCGCGACCATGGCGTACACGTGCCACGTGACGTCGGTGAGGTAGGGCAGCTGGGCGAGCAGCACGAGGATCGCCAGCGCGTTGACGAAGCCGACCATGACGCTGCGCGGGATGAACCGCACGAGCCGGGCCACGCCGAGCACCGCCAGCAGCACCTGGACGAGCCCGGCGAGGATGACGGTGGCGATGAGGTAGTCCATGCCGTGCTCGCGCATCACCGGGGCGATGACGAGCGCGACCGCGCCCGTCGCCGCGGAGATCATCGCCGGGCGCCCGCCGAGGAAGGCGATGGACACGGCCATCGTGAAGGAGGCGAACAGGCCCACCCGCGGGTCCACGCCGGCGATGATCGAGAACGAGATCGCCTCGGGGATGAGCGCGAGCGCGACGACGAGCCCGGCCAGCACCTCGGTGCGCAGCCGGCGCGGGTCGCGCAGCGCCGCCCGCACCGAGGTGACGTCGTGGGCGCGCTCGGCGCGGCGCCGGCGGTCGGCGAGAGGTGAGGGCACGAGGTCTCCCGTGGGTCGACGGCGGCACGCGCCGAGAGGTCCGGAGGGGCGCGTCGTCGAGCCGGGGAGAGCCGGGTGGCACCCGGGCGCTCCACCCCACACCTTAGTCCGCCGGGCGCCGCCTTCCGGAGCGCCCCCGGCAGGACTCGAACCTGCAACCTACGGATTAGAAGGCCGTTGCTCTATCCATTGAGCTACGGGGGCAGCGCCACCGGACGGAGGCCCTGGGAACAACGGTAGTGCCTCCCCGGAGAACCAGATGCCGACACGGGGCCGACATGCTTGGAGGGTCCCCTCTGACCAGGGAGGATGGGCCCGTGACCACCGACCTCCGACGACGCGACGGCGGGCCGAGTCGTCACGTCCGGGGCAGGTCGCCGATCCTCGACGTCGTCGTCGACCTGCACGAGGACGTCGCCGCCGCCCGCTTCCCCCTCGACCTGCCCGGCGCCCCGGAGCTCACCGAGCTGCGGGACCGGATCGAGACGCAGATCGGTGCCCACCTGCTGCCGCGCCTCAAGCGCGAGGCCGGGCCCGCCGTCGTCGTCCTCGGCGGCTCGACCGGCGCGGGCAAGTCGACGCTCGTCAACTCCGTCGTGGGCCGGGAGGTCACCCAGGCCGGCGTCATCCGCCCGACGACCACCGAGCCCCTCCTCGTCGTGCGCGAGGAGGACACCTGGCTCGTCGCCGAGCACCCGATCGCCCGCCTCGCCGACGTCGTCGCCGACGACCGCGTGCCCGCCGGCCTCGCGCTGCTCGACGCCCCCGACCTCGACTCCGTCCTCGAGGGCAACCGCGCGCTGGCCAACCTCCTGCTCGAGACCGCCGACCTCTGGCTCTTCGTCACCACCGCCGCGCGCTACGGCGACGCCGTGCCGTGGCGGGTGCTGCGCCAGGCGCAGGAGCGGGGGATCACCGTCGCCGTCGTCCTCAACCGGGTCCCGCGCCGCGTGCTCGCCGAGGTGCGCGGCGACCTCATGCGCCGGATGACCGACCTCGGGATGGGGGAGGCGCCGCTGTTCGTCGTCCCCGACGTCGGCCCCCACGAGGGCCTGCTGCCCGAGGAGGTCGTCGAGCCCGTGCGCACGTGGCTCACCCTCCTCGGCGGGCGAAACACCGCGCGCGGCGTCGTCCGTCGCACCACCCAGGGCGTGTGGGGGACGCTGCGCGAGGAGCTGCTGCGCCTCTCCGACGGCATCACCGCCCAGGCGATGGCCGCCGGCGCGCTGCGCTCGTGCGCCGAGCAGGCGGTGGCCGGCGCGGGTGACGCGCTCGTCGCCCGGCTGCGCGCCGGCGCCGCCGCCCAGGGCGCCCCGACCACCCGCTGGCTCGCGGCGGCGAGCACCGGCGGGGTCCTCGCCCCGCTCACCGGGGACGTCTCCCGCGTGCGCCGCGGCTGGCGCGGGGGCGGGCTGCGGGCCCGCACCGAGGCCGCCGAGGCCCTCGGCGCCGAGGTGCGCCGCTCGCTCGTCACGCTCACCGCCGCCGCCGCCACGAGCGCCGCGGCCGAGCTGGACCGCGCCTGGTCCGAGCGTGGTGGCGCCGCGCTCCTCGAGCACGACCCCGCGTGGGCCGCCGGCCGCGACACGCGCGCCGAGGAGGCCGTGGCCGCGTGGGCCGCGCGCAGCGACGCGCTCGCCGCCGAGCTCATCGGCGCCGACCCCCGTGTCCTCACCGCCGCCGGCCTCAGCGGGCTGCTCCAGGCCGCCGCCGCGGGCCTGGACGGTGCCGCCCGAGCCACGCGCGCCGTCGCGCCTGGGCAGGACGCCGTCGCGCGCGTGACCGCCGACCTGCACGAGACCGCGCGCGCCGTCGTCGGCGAGGAGGCGGGCCCCGCGCTCGACCGGCTCGCCGCGCTCGGGCTGCGCAGCGACGCCGGGGCCGGCCTGCGCCTGCGGGCCAGTGAGCTGAAGGGGCACCGATGAGCCAGACCGCCACCCGCCGGCACGGCGCGCACGTCGCGCCCGTCACCGACGACGACGCCCGCCTCACCGCGCGCGTCCAGGTGATCGCCGAGGCGCTGGAGATCGCCGGGGACCAGGTCGACCCTGCTCTCGTCGAGGCGTCCCTCGCGGACATCGCCCGGGTGGAGGAGCGGCTGCGGCTCGGGGTGGGCTGGACCGTCGCGGCGCTCGTCGGGGGCACCGGCTCGGGCAAGTCCTCCCTGTTCAACGCGATCTCCGGGCTGAGCTTCGCCGACGTCGGGGCCATCCGCCCGACCACCGACCGCGCCGCCGCGTGCGTGTGGGGCGGGCAGGCCACCGAGCTCCTCGACTTCCTCTCCGTCGGGCCCCACCGGCGCATCGAGCGCGAGAGCATGCTCGACGCCGACCACGAGCGCGTGCTGCACGGGCTGGTCCTCCTCGACATGCCCGACCACGACTCCGTCGCCGAGGCGCACGCCGGCCAGGTCGACCGGCTGCTCCCGCTCGTCGACCTCCTCGTCTGGGTGGTCGACCCGCAGAAGTACGCCGACAACGTGCTGCACGCCCGCTACCTGCGCGGGCTCGCCGACCGGCAGGCCGCGATGCTCGTCCTCGTCAACCAGGTCGACACGATCCCGCGGGCGGCCGTGCCACGCGTCGTCGACTCCGTGCGCAGCCTCCTGCGCGCCGACGGCTTGGACGACGTCGAGGTCCTCACAACCTCGGCGAGCACCGGGGAGGGCGTCGACGACGTCCGCGAGGTGCTCGCCCGGACCGTGGCCGGCCACTCCGCCGCCGCGCGCACGGCCGAGGCGGAGGTCGAGGCGGTCGCGCGCCGCCTCGCCGTCGCCGTCGGGCCGGGTGAGCCGCCGGCCGGTGAGGCGCAGGTGGCGGCCGCGACCGACGAGCTCACCCGGGCCGCCGGGACCGACGCCGTCGCCGAGTCGCTGCGCTCGGCCGCCACCCGGGTACGGCCCAGCGCCCCGGCCCGGCCCGAGCTGCCCGCTGCGGGCACGGTCGAGGCCGTGCGCGGCCGCTGGCTCGCGTCCGTGACCGACGGGCTGCCGGCCCGCTGGCGTCAGGCGGTGGAGAGCGATGTCTCCCCGAGCAAGGACCTGCGCGCGGCGGTGGGGAAGGCGGTCGGGAGCGTGCCGCTGCCCGAGGCGCGGCAGCCCGGGGCGATCGCGCTGCACGTCGCCGGCCTGGTGCTCGCCGTCCTCGGCGTCGTCGGGCTCGTGCTCGGCCTCACGGGGGTGCTCGGCACGGACCTGCCCGGCGGGCTGCTGCTCGGCGTGGGCGGTGGGCTGGTCGCGCTCGGCGTGGGCGCCGTCGTCGGCTCCCGGCTCTGGCGTGGCTCCCACGGTGAGCGGGTGGCGGCCGGGTACCGCGAGGACGTGACCGCGCGGGTGCGGGACGTCGTGCGCACCGCGCTCGCCGAGCCGACGAGCTCCGTGCTCGCGCGGCACCGCACGTTGCGCGAGGCCGTCGCGGGGACTGCCCCACAGCGCGGCTGAGCGACCACGCCCTCCCCAACCCGGACCCTGCTGGTGACGGGCGGTGGGGGCGCGCGGGCATCGTCGTGCCAACGCCGGCCACCGGGCCGGCCGCGAGCAGGGGAGCACCCGATGAGCGACACCAACCAGATCACCGTGCGCGGCAGGGTCGGCACCGAGCCCGACATCACCATCACCCCCAGCGGCAGGCAGGTGACCAAGTTCCGGCTCGGTTCCACCCGCGGCTACCGCGACACCGCGGGGGAGTGGCGCGACCACCCCACGGAGTGGTTCACCGTCAAGGTGTGGGGCGGAGCGAGCGACGCGGTGAGCCAGTCCCTCCACCGCGGCATGCCGGTCGTCGTCCAGGGCGTGCTCAGCACGGAGGAGTGGATCTCCGGGGACGACCGCAACCAGCACACCAACGTCATCACGGCCACCACCGTCGCCGTCGAGGTGAGGTACGGGCTCGTCACCTTCAACAAGGTCACCCGCATCGGGCCCCCGGAGGCCGTCCCCGCCGTCGTCGACGGCCCGCCGGCCGAGGAGCCGCCCGGGCTCGAGGACCCCGAGGAGGAGGGGGCGTCGCCGGAGGAGGCCGCGGAGCTCGCCGTCGAGCGGGACGAGTGGGCCAGGGCCGAGGTGTAGCGGCCGATCGCCGGGAGCGAAGCGTGCGTCGTCGTCGTGCGCCCGCGCGCCCGCCGTGGCCTACCCTGGAGGATTGCAGGCGGCCGGGGCTCTCCCGGCCGGCAATCCTCGAAGCACTGGGAGTGAAGTGGCCGAGTACATCTACTCGATGGTCAGGGCGCGCAAGGCACACGGCGACAAGGTCATCCTCGACGACGTCTCCATGTCCTTCCTTCCCGGCGCGAAGATCGGCATGGTCGGTCCCAACGGTGCCGGTAAGTCGACCATCCTCAAGATCATGGCCGGGCTCGAGCAGCCCTCCAACGGTGAGGCGCGGCTGAGCCCCGGCTACACCGTCGGCATCCTCCTCCAGGAGCCCCCGCTCGACGAGTCCAAGACGGTCCTGGAGAACGTCCAGGACGGCGTCGCGGAGATCAAGGGCAAGCTCGACCGGTTCAACCAGATCGGCGAGGAGATGGCGAGCCCCGACGCCGACTTCGACGCACTCATGGAGGAGATGGGCAAGCTCCAGACGGAGATCGACGCCGCGAACGCGTGGGACCTCGACTCCCAGCTCGAGCAGGCGATGGACGCCCTGCGCCTGCCCCCGGGCGACGCCGACGTCTCGGTCCTCTCCGGTGGTGAGCGCCGCCGCGTCGCGCTGTGCAAGCTCCTCCTCGAGGCGCCGGACCTCCTGCTCCTCGACGAGCCCACCAACCACCTCGACGCCGAGTCCGTCCAGTGGCTCGAGCAGCACCTGTCCAAGTACCCCGGCGCCGTCATCGCCATCACCCACGACCGGTACTTCCTCGACCACGTCGCCGAGTGGATCGCCGAGGTCGACCGCGGCCGCCTCTACCCCTACGAGGGCAACTACTCCACCTACCTGGAGAAGAAGGCCGCCCGTCTGCAGGTCCAGGGCAAGAAGGACGCCAAGCTCCAGAAGCGCCTCAAGGAGGAGCTGGAGTGGGTGCGGTCCTCGGCCAAGGGCCGCCAGGCCAAGTCCAAGGCCCGCCTCGCCCGCTACGAGGAGATGGCCGCCGAGGCAGAGCGCACCCGCAAGCTCGACTTCGAGGAGATCCAGATCCCGCCGGGCCCGCGCCTGGGCTCGGTCGTCATCGAGGCGAAGGACCTGGAGAAGGGCTTCGGGGACCGCAAGCTCATCGACGGCCTGTCCTTCTCCCTGCCGCCCAACGGCATCGTCGGCGTCATCGGCCCCAACGGCGTCGGCAAGACGACGCTGTTCAAGACGATCGTCGGCCTCGAGCCGCTCGACGCCGGGGACCTCAAGATCGGTGAGACGGTCAAGATCTCCTACGTCGACCAGAGCCGCGGCGGCCTGGACCCCAAGAAGACGCTGTGGGAGGTCGTCTCCGACGGCCTGGACTTCATCCAGGTCGGCAACGTCGAGATCCCCTCGCGCGCCTACGTCTCCCAGTTCGGCTTCAAGGGCGCCGACCAGCAGAAGCCGGCCGGGGTGCTCTCCGGCGGTGAGCGCAACCGCCTCAACCTCGCGCTCACCCTCAAGCAGGGCGGCAACCTGCTCCTGCTCGACGAGCCGACCAACGACCTCGACGTCGAGACCCTCGGCTCGCTGGAGAACGCGCTGCTCGACTTCCCGGGCTGCGCCGTCGTCGTCTCGCACGACCGCTGGTTCCTCGACCGCGTCGCCACCCACATCCTCGCGTGGGAGGGCACCGACGAGAACCCGGCGAGCTGGTACTGGTTCGAGGGCAACTTCGCCTCCTACGAGGAGAACAAGGTCGAGCGGCTCGGTCCCGACGCGGCGCGCCCGCACCGGATGACCTACCGCAAGCTCACCCGCGGCTGATGACGCGGCTGACCGTCCCCGTCAGGCTCCGCTGGTCGGACATCGACGGGTACGGGCACGTCAACAACGCCGCGGTGCTCACCCTCCTCGAGGAGGCACGCATCGCGGTGTTCTGGGCGGGCGCGGACGACGACGCCGGTGCCGGAGGCAGGATCCTCGCCTCCGGCCCCGGCGCGGACACCGCGACGTTCATCGCCCACCAGGAGATCGAGTACGCCGCGCCGCTGGAGTACTCGACCACGCCGCTCCAGGTGGAGCTCTGGCTCGCCCGCATGGGCGGGGCGAGCCTCGACGTCTGCTACGAGGTGCCGGGCGCGCAGGGCGTCGCCGTGCGCGCGATGACGACGCTCGTCCTCGTCGACCCGGCCACCGGCCGCCCGCGCCGCATCACCGCGGAGGAGCGGGCCGCCTGGGCCCACCTCGTCGAGGAGCCCGTCCGCTTCCGCCGCTCCCTCTCCCGCTGACAGGCGGCGACCAGAACTCCGCTCTCGCGACCAACTCCGCTCTCGCGCAAAACTCCGCTCTCGCGCACAACTCCGCTCTCGCGGGAGGGGGTACTGCCTTCCCGCGAGAGCGGAGTTTTGCGTGACAGCCGACTTTCGCGTGACAGCCGACTTTTGGGTGACAGCCGACTTTTGGGCGAGAGCCGACTTTTGCGTGACAGCGGACTTTTGCGCGAGAGCGGAGTTGCGCGAGCGGCGGCGGCGTCGTTGCGTGCGGAACTCGGCTGTCGCGGGTTACCGGCGGCGGGTCTTGTGGTGGCGCAGGGTGAGGGCGGCGAGGGCGAGGAAGGCGGCGAGAGCCAGCCACGCCATCGCCGAGCCGGGCGCCTCGACGGTGAGGGGCGGTGCGGCGCCCTCGGCCGCGGCACCCAGGGTGTCGGCCGACGGCGCGGTCGGCGGGACCGGCAGCGGTTCGTCGAGCGCGGCGAGGGTGAGCACGGTGAGCGAGGCCGTCCACCCCAGCGTCGACACGGCCGCGGGCCGGCCCTGCGGGTCGACCTTCTCCGGGAATGCGCCGACGGCGGTGCGGTGGTCGTCCATCCACTCGACGAGCGCGTCGGCCTTGGCCCGCTGCCCGTCGGTGGCCCAGGCGAGGGCGAAGAACATCGTCTCCGGGGTCCACGTCATGTCGTCGCCCCACCGCTCCCCGGGTTGCACCCCGCCGGTGTCCTGGACGATGACGTCCCACGTCGTGTCGAGCTCGGCGCGCACCTCCTCGGTCATCGCGTTGAACGGCGGTGCGAGCCAGGCGACCGCGGAGTCCTTGCCGCTGCCGTCGAGGATCGTGCGCTGGTAGCCGATGGATCCGAAGGACAGCTCGATGCCGATCGCGAGGCGGTCCGCCGCCCGGAACCAGCGGGCCGCGTCGAGCGCCTGCCCGGCCTGCTCGGCGATCGCCCCCGCGGCGCGCAGGCCGGCGAGCAGCGGCGCCGCGGTGCCGAGGTTGGGCGCCGGGTAGGCACTCTCCCAGTAGTCGGGCCGGGCGGGTGGGATGCCGTTCTCGTCGAGGCTCGCGGCGGCGTGGTCCGCGGCGGCCCGGACCATCGGGTAGAGCTCGGCCAGCGCCTCCTCGCGCTCGGCCGGCGAGGCCACCTGGAGGTACTGCCAGGTCGCCCACGGCAGCCAGCCGTTGGCGTCCAGCTGCCACGGGCGGGCGTCGGGCGGGCCGGACCCGTCGAGCAGCGTGCGTGCCTCCCACGTGCCGTCGGCCCGCTGGGTCTCGGCGTTGTACCGCAGGATCCGGTAGGCCTCCTCGGTGAAGCCCGCGCGGGCGAAGGCGACGGCGGTGAAGGCCGAGTCGCGCGGCCACGAGTACTTCCAGATCGTGTGCCAGGCGGCGGCGACCGCGCCGTTGTCCTGGAGCAGCAGGCGCATGTCGAGCAGCGCCCGCTCGGCCATCTCCCGTTCCGCCGAGGTCCGTCCCGGGACCGTCCCGGCAGCCAGCCACGCCCGGCTCTCCTCGACCTGCGCCAGCGCCTCCGGGCTCCCGGCGGGCACGACGGCCGGGCCTGCAGCCGCACCGGGCAGGTGGAGCCAGCTCCCGTCGGCGAGCTCCAGGACGCTCGAGCCGGGCAGGTACCGGGCCCCGGCGACCTCGAAGGCGGTGAGGGCGTACGGTCGGCCCTCGGTGCCGACGAGTCCGGCGGGCTGGACACCGAGCGTCTGCGCGGGCAGGTGGCGCCAGCACGAGTTGTCCGCCGCGCAGCGCCCGGGCTCCCCGACGTAGAACGCCAGGCGCCAGCCGCCGAAGTCCGCCGCGGCCCCGGCGCCGTACCGCGCCCAGCCGCCCCAGTGCGCACGGTCGTAGTTCCAGCTCGCCGGCTCGCCCGGGTCGCCGGTGCGGGTGCCCCACCACTCGACGGCGTCGTCGGTCCCGTGCGCCTGGAGGACAACGGCGTACTCCTCGCCGGGGACGACGGGCGCTCCGCCGAGGTCGAGCTCGAGCCAGCCCTCGCCCGGCCCGAGGTCCACCGACGCGGCGGCCACCTCCGTCGTCTGGTCGGCGACGTCGGTGCGGACCGACGCGGTGAGCTGCCCGCCGCTCGAGCGGCTGACCACCCACGCGCCCACCGCCCCCAGCGAGGCGCCGGAGGGGATGAACGTCTGCGCGGCGGCGTGGTCCTCACCGCGCAGGGAGAAGAGCGCGTCGGTGTGCTCCGGCTGGGACTCGTGGGCCGGGACGGCAGCCGCCGGCACGCCCCACGACACGACGGCGACGGCGCCGGCGAGTGCGGCGAGGAGCAGTCGTCGACGCGTCGTCACCGGCCAACCCTACGGGTGGCGCCGACGCCGTCCAAGCGCCTCAGGACAGCAGCTCGAGGACCGCCTGCTCCGCCGGGGCGAGTCCTGTCCGCACCGCGGCCTCACCCGGGGTCAGGGCGTCCGGCGGGATCGTGTGGCCGCGCTCGAAGGCGTCGATGACCTGCGGGTCGATGTAGGACGCCCGGCTCACTGCCGGGGTGTTGCCGAGGTCCTCGGCCACCCGTTTGACCGCCGTGGTGACGGCTGCCTGCCGCTTGCGCGCGGTGGCGACGTCCTGGGCCCGCGCGAGGGTGACGGCGGCGAGGACCGTCCCGCGCCACGTGCGGAAGTCCTTGGCGCTCGCGTCCGGGCCGAGGAGGTCCTTGATGTAGGCGTTGACGTCGGAGGAGGTGAGATCGGCCCAGCCGCGCCCGTTGCGGTAGGCGAGCAGCTCCTCCCCACCGCCGCGGCGCCGGCGCAGGGTGGTGAGCGGGGCGGTGAGGTCCTCGTCCTGCAGCGACAGGGAGCGGGGCATCCCGGACTTGGCGGTGTACTCGAAGGTCAGCGTGCCGTCGGAGCGGATCCGCAGGTGGTCCTTGCGCAGCGTCGCCAGCCCGTAGGTCTCGTGCCGGGCGGCGTAGGTCTCCCCGCCGATGCGGAAGGCGCCGCGGTCCAGCAGCCGGAAGGCGATGGCCAGCGCCTGGTCCCGGGAGAGCCGGGGCAGGGCGAGGTGCTCGGCGACCTGCGCCCGCGCGTCGGCCAGCCGCCCCGCGACCTCGAGCACGTGCCGGTGCTTGGCCCGCTCCCGCCGCGCCCGCCACACCTCGTGGTAGAGGTACTGGCGGCGCCCGGCGTCGTCGAGGCCCACCGCCTGGATGTGACCGGCGGGGTCGGGGCAGATCCACACCTCCCGCCAGGCCGGCGGGATGACGAGCCTCTTGCAGCGGTCGAGGATCTCGGGGTCCTCGACGCGGCGGCCCTCGTGGTCGAGGTAGACGAAGCCCCGGCCCGCCCGACGGCGGCCGAGGCCGGGGGAGTCGACGCTGACCTTACGCAGTCTCATGCGTTCATCACGGCGCCATTGTGCGAGTCCCGGCGAGGACGCGCTCGCCGGGCCGACTCACGCCGCGTGGACGCGGACCATGCCCTCCTGGGCGAGGGAGGCGACGAGCGCGCCGGACCGGTTGTAGACCTTGGCCAGCCCCAGGCCCCGCCCGCCCTGGGCGCTCGGGGCGTCCTGGACGTAGAGCAGCCACTCGTCGGCCCGCACGTCGCGGTGCCACCACATCGCGTGGTCGAGGCTCGCGACGGACAGCCCGGGGGAGGTCCACACGAGCTCGTGGCGGCGCAGCACCGGCTCGAGCATCACCTGGTCGCACGCGTAGGCGAGCAGCGCCCGGTGGAGGAGCTGGTCACCGTCGACGCGGCCGCGCGAGCGCATCCACAGCGCCTGGCGGCTGAGCGGCGAGCGTCCCCGCGGCACGTAGATCGAGCCCTCGACGTGGCGGATGTCGAAGGCGCCGTGCCGGGCGAAGAAGCGCGCCGCCGGGTGGTCGTAGCGCGCGAACAGGTCCGCCGAGCTCTCCAGCCCCTCCGGGCCGGGGACCTCGGGCGGCTCCTCGGCGTGCTCCAGGCCGGGCTGGCGCTCCTGGAAGGAGGTGATCATGGAGAGGATCGGCAGGCCGTCCTGGATCGCGTGGGTGCGCCGCGCGCTGAACGACCCGCCGTCGCGCAGCCGCTCGACCTCGAAGGTGATCGGCCGGTCGAGCTTGCCGGGGCGCAGGAAGTAGCCGTGCACCGAGTGCGGCAGCCGCTCGGCCGGCAGCCCGGCGTCGGCGACCGTCTGGCCGGCGGCGACGATTGCCTGGGCGAGCACCTGACCGCCGTAGACCCGGCCGCTCAGGTGGTCCAGCGACCCGCCCGTGCACTGGTCGTGGCCGGTGCGCTCCAGGCGCAGGAGACCGAGGACGGCCTCCAGCGCCTCGGTGGGCTCACCGGCGTCCGGGACGTCGGCCTCGGCGGGGCTCACGGTGCCTCCATGGTGTTGACGAGGGAGAAGGCGGCGCGCTGGAGGTAGTCCCACAGGAGCGCCTCGAGGTCGGCCGGCAGACCGAGCTCGTCGACCCCGTCGCGCATGTGCTGCAGCCAGCGGTCCCGCGCCAGCGGCGTGACGGCGTAGGGCGCGTGCCGCATCCGCAGCCGCGGGTGGCCACGGGTGTCGGAGTAGGTGCTCGGCCCGCCCCAGTACTGCTCGAGGAACATCGTCAGACGCTCGACGGCGCCCTCGAGGTCGTCCTCGGGGTACATCGGGGCCAGGACGTCGTCGGTGCGCACGCCCTCGTAGAAGCGGCGGACGAGGCGCTCGAAGGTCGGGCGCCCGCCCATGGCCTGGTAGACCGTCACCTGGTCGGCGGCGCTCACAGCCCCAGCTCGTCGAGCACCGGCAGCTGGCCGCGGACCAGGGCCCGCGCGTGCTCGGCGGAGTCCGCGCCGAGGGCGAGCTGGGCGAGCTCACGGCAGCGCTCCAGGCTCGTCGCGGCGAGGACGGCGGCGACGTCGGGCAGCGAGCGCGGCGACATCGACAGCGAGGAGACACCGAGGCCGACGAGGACGACCGCCATCGCGGGGTCCGCCGCGGCCTCGCCGCACACCCCGACCGGCCGGCCCTGCTGGTCGCCGCCGCGGCAGGTGGCGTCGATCATCCGCAGGACGGCGGGCTGGAAGGAGTCCGACAGCGAGGCGAGGGAGCCGAGCAGCCGGTCGGCGGCCATCGTGTACTGGGTGAGGTCGTTGGTGCCGATGGAGGCGAAGGCGGCGCGGGCGAGGATCGGCCCGGACATGAGCGCGGCGCTCGGCACCTCGACCATGACGCCGGCGGTCTCCAGGCCGTGCTTGGCGCAGGCGGCGACGAAGTCCTCCGCGTCCTCGACGGTGGCGACCATCGGGGCCATGACCCAGACCTCGGCGCTCTCCGCGGACGCGGCCTCGGCGATCGCGATGAGCTGGTGGTCCAGGATGCGCGGGTTGCGCCACGAGGTGCGCAGGCCGCGTACGCCGAGCGCCGGGTTGGGCTCGGCGGTGTCGGTGAGGAACGGCATCGGCTTGTCGGCACCGGCGTCGAGGGTGCGCACGACGACCTTCTTGCCGGGGAACGCCGAGAGCACCTTGCGGTACTCCTTGACCTGCTCGGCGATGCTCGGCTCCTCGGCGCGGTCGAGGAAGCAGAACTCGGTGCGGAACAGGCCCACGCCCTCCGCCCCGGCCTCGGCGGCCTTGGCGGCGCCGGCAGGCTCGCCGACGTTCGCGAGCAGCTGGACGTGGTGGCCGTCGCTCGTGCGCCCGTGGCCGTCGAAGGTCCGCACCTGCGCGGCGAGTGCCTCGGCGGCAGCGACCTCCTCGGGGCTCGGGTCGAGGACGGCGGTGCCGGCGGCGCCGTCGACGAGAACGAGGCGGCCGTCCTCGAGCGTCTCGACCGCGCCGGCCGCGCCGACGACGGCGGGGATGCCGAGCGAGCGGGCGAGGATCGCCGTGTGGGACGTCGGGCCGCCCTCGGCGGTGACGATCGCGCGGACCCTGGCCGGGTCGAGCAGCGCGGTGTCGGCCGGCGCGAGGTCGAGCGCCACGAGCACGAACGGCTCCTCGAGCTGAGGGATGCCCGGCATCGGCAGGCCCTGGAGCCCGGCGACGATGCGGTCGCGGACGTCGCGGACGTCCCGCGCGCGCTCGGCCATGTACCCGCCGAGGGCGCTGAGCTGGTCGGCGACGCCGTTGGCCGCCTCCCACACCGCCAGGGCCGGGGTCTTGCGCTCGTCGCGCACCTTGGCCTGCGCGGCGGTGACGAGGGTCGGGTCGGCGGCCATCTGCGCCGTCGTCGCGAGGATCTCGGCGGCCTCGCCGTGGGCGGCGGCGGCCGACGCGTTGAGGGTGTCGGCGACCTTCGTGGCGTGCTCGGCGACCTGCGCCGCCGCGGCCTCGACGTCCGCCTCCGCGGGCAGCCGCTCCGCCGCGTCCGGGGCGGGGATCGCCCCGGCGAGCTGAGCCACCGGGCCGGCGGCACGCCCCGGGCTCACGCCGATACCCCGGACCTTTGTGCGGGCGTGCTCAGTGCTCAAGATCGTGCTCCCGTCGCGTGGTGCATGCTGTGCTTATTGTGCGCCCCTGGCGGGGTGTGGTCGCAGGTGCCGGTACGGGCCGGTGCCGGGTCACATTCTCCCTGACGGAGCGTCTCGACGGGCTCGCCGCCCGGCCCGCCGTACGGTCGACCTTATCGCCCGAAAGTGTGATGCGTGCCGTCCCGGGGGACTACCGGGGTGCCAGTCTGGCAAGATCGACAGCGTGCCGAGGACCATGGCAAGGAGCAGCTGAGCACGTGAACACCGCAACCCCGACGGCACCTGACCTGCCGAGCGGCGACCTCCAGCGGCTGGCGGCCGCCTACGGCGTCGCGACCGACTTCTGGGACTTCACCGGTCACCACCGCACCGTCTCCGCGACGACCATCCGCGCAGTGCTGGCGGCGCTCGGCGTCGTCGTCGACAGCGAGGACGACGTCGCCACCGCGCTGTCCGACGTCGAGCTCGCGCCGTGGCGCTCCGTCCTGCCCCCCAGCCTCGTGCTGCGGCAGAGCCGGGACCACGAGCTGGCCGTCCACGTCCCGGACGGGACCCCCGTGACCGTGCACGTGGCGCTCGAGGACGGGCAGCGCCGGGACCTCGAGCAGCTCCCGGTGTGGGTCGAGCCGCGCGACGTCGACGGCGTGCGCACCGGGCGTGCCACCTTCCGCATCCCCGCCGGGCTGCCGCTCGGCTGGCACGAGGTCGTCGCCGTCGTCGGCGAGGAGGAGCTGGCCCGCTGCACGCTCGCCGTGTCCCCGGACGCGCTCACCCCGCCGGCCGGGCTGCCCGAGCGCACGTGGGGCGTCATGGCCCAGCTGTACTCGGTGCGCTCGCGCGCGTCGTGGGGCGTCGGCGACCTCGCCGACCTCGCCGAGCTCGGCAGCTTCTTCGGGGACCAGGGCGCGGACTTCCTGCTCATCAACCCCCTCCACGCCGCCGAGCCGGTCGGCCCGATGACTCCCTCGCCCTACCTCCCGGTGACCCGGCGGTTCGTCAACCCGCTGTACATCCGCCCCGAGGACATCCGCGAGTGCGCCTACCTGCCGGGCCCGCAGCGCGCGCTCGTCGAGTGGGCGGCCGAGGAGGTCCGCGGCTCCGTCAGCGACCCCAGCCCCATCGACCGCGACGCCGCGTGGGCCGCCAAGCGCCAGGCGCTGGAGGTCATCTACGCCGCCGGCCGCTCACCGGCCCGCCAGCGCCGTCTGGACGCCTTCCGCGCCGCGCAGGGGCAGGGTCTGGAGGACTTCGCCCTCTGGTGCGCCCTCACCGAGCGCTACGAGGGCAAGGAGTGGCCCGAGGGCCTGGACGACCTCTCCTCGCCCGCCCTCTACAAGGCACGCGTCGAGCTCGCCGACCGGATCGACTACTACGTGTGGCTCCAGTGGGTGGCCGACACCCAGCTCGCCGACGCCCAGCGCACGGCCACCGAGGCGGGGATGGCGCTCGGCGTCATGCACGACCTCGCCGTCGGCGTGCACCCGGGCGGGGCCGACGCGTGGACGATGAAGGACGTCCTCGCGCGCGGCATCGGCGTCGGTGCGCCGCCGGACATGTACAACCAGCAGGGGCAGAACTGGTCCCAGCCGCCGATGCGTCCCGACGCGCTCGCCCGCACGGGCTACGCCGCGTTCCGCGACATGCTGCGCACGGTCCTGCGGCACGCCGGGGCGATCCGCGTCGACCACATCCTCGGCCTGTTCCGGCTGTGGTGGATCCCGGACGGCCACGGCGCCGCCGAGGGCACCTACGTCCGCTACGACCACGAGGCGATGGTCGGCGTCCTGCTCCTGGAGGCGCAGCGCGTCGGCGCCGTCGTCATCGGTGAGGACCTCGGCACCGTCGAGCCGTGGGTGCGCGACTACCTCGCCGAGCGCGGCGTGCTCGGCACCTCGGTCCTGTGGTTCGAGAAGACCGACGACGGCGGGCCGCTGCGGCCCGAGCACTACCGCGAGCTCGTGCTCGCCACCGTCAACACCCACGACCTGCCGCCGACGGCGGGCTACCTCGCCGAGGAGCACGTCGACCTGCGCGAGCGCCTGGGTCTGCTCACCGAGCCGGTGCCGGTCGTCCGCGCCGAGGCGCGGCGTGAGCGCGACCGGATGGTGGCCCGGCTGCGTGAGTACGGGCTGCTGCCCGAGAAGCCGACCGAGCGCCAGCTCGTCGAGGCGCTGCACGCCTACGTCACCCGTACGCCCTCGCGCATGGTCGGCGTCGCGCTCGTCGACGCGGTGGGGGAGCGGCGCGCCCAGAACCAGCCCGGGACCGACGAGGAGTACCCGAACTGGAAGCTGCCGCTGGCCGACGGATCGGAGCACGTCGTCCTCGTCGAGGACCTCGCCGAGAACGCCCGTCTGCGCTCCCTGCTCGACGTCGTCCGCGAGGAGATCGCGCGCGACTGACGCTCGCGCTCTAAGGGCCCGGCACCACTCGGTGCCGGGCCCTTCGCGTGCGTGGCCGCCGGTGCCGGAGCGGGCGTGGGTGCCGCCGTGGCCTGGGGTGCGTGCGGGCGTCGTCGGCGTGGGCGCGCGCCGTCGTGCCCGGCGCGAGTTCCGGCGCCGTCGTGGGCGCCGCCCGTGGCAGGTGCCGGGGCTTCTCGTGGGTGCCTGACCCGGTCCGGGGGCGTCGGCGTTGTCCCCGGGCACGCGAAAGGGCCCGGCACCTCGCGGTGCCGGGCCCTTCGTGCTGCGCGTGGCTAGCTGTTGCTGCTCGGCTCGGCGCCGGCGGCCCCAGGCTCGGCGTCGCGCTTGCCGGTCGAGACGGCGGCGGCCTCCTGGGCCTCGTCGAAGACCGACGGCGTCGCGGCGCCGTCCTCGCCGTCGTCCTCACGCCCCGGGGTGCGGAGGTTGAACTTGGTGATGGCGAAGCGGAACAGGACGTAGTAGATCGCGCCGTAGATGAGGCCGAAGACGAGGATCATCAGCGGCCCGGTCGCGATGTTGAAGTTGAGCGCGTAGTCGAAGAAGCCGGCCGAGAAGGAGAACCCGCTGCGGTACTCCAGCGCGTTCATCAGCGCCAGCGAGCTACCGGTGAGCAGCGCGTGCACGACGTACAGCGGGAAGGCGACGTAGGCGAACGCGAACTCGAGGGGCTCGGTGATACCGGTGAGGAAGGCGGTGAGAGCAACCGAGAGCATGATGCCGCCGGTGATCTTGCGGCGCGACGGCTTGGCGGTGTGCCAGATCGCCAGGGCGGCGGCCGGCAGGGCGAACATCATGATCGGGAAGAAGCCGGTCATGAAGACACCAGCGGTCGGGTCGCCCGCGAAGAAGCGGGCGATGTCGCCGTGGACGACCTCGCCGGCCGCGTTCTCGAAGGAGCCGAACTGGAACCACGGCAGGTTGTTCAGCAGGTGGTGCAGGCCGAACGGGATGAGCAGGCGGTTGACGGTACCGAAGACGAAGCCGCCGAGAACCGAGTTGCCCGGGTCGGTGACCCAGTCGCCGAAGCCCGTGATGACGGTGTCGAACACCGGGTAGAGGAAGGCGAGGACGACGGCCGCGACGATCGCCGCGACGGCCGTGACGATCGGGACGAAGCGACGCCCACCGAAGAACGCGAGGTAGGTCGGCAGCTTGATCCGGTAGTACTTCTGGTAGAGCACCGCGGCGATGATGCCGATGATGATGCCGCCGAGGACGCCGTAGTTGATGGTCTCGGCGCCGGCCTCGCCACCGCCGAACGTGCCGCCCCACGGGGCCTCCATCGGCGCGAGCGCGCCGAGCACGTTGGTGAGGACGAGGTAGCCGACGACGGCGGCCAGCGCCGTCGAGCCGTCGGACTTGCGGGCGAAGCCGACGGCGACACCGACGGCGAAGAGGAGGGGGAGGTTGGAGAAGAGGGCGTTACCGGCCGCGGCGAAGACGGCTGCGACCGGCTCCATCCAGCCCATGCCTGCCCAGCCGGCGACGCCGTCGACACCGAGCAGGTCCGGCTGGCCAAGCCGGAGCAGGAGGCCGGCTGCCGGGAGGGCAGCGATGGGCAGCATGAGGGAGCGACCCACACGCTGGAGCTGGGCGAAGCCGGGGATCGGCTTCTTTACCTTCTTGGCCGGGGCCGCGGCGGCGCCGGCGGTTGCTGCTGTCACGTCAGGCTCCTCATCGAGGGGCGACGGTGGGGGAACCGTCGGGATTTCTTACGTTCCGGGAGGGTTACCCGGGCGGGGTCGTAGACATCTCGTGAAGGATGTCTGGACCAGTTGTGCATACTAGAGCGCCCTAAGATCGTGCGTGTCAAGCGTCGGTAGGGCGCGCCGCAGAAGGCACGTCCGATCCGCTGTCGGAAGGACGGCCATGAAGTACCTGACGGTGCGGGAACACCTGCGCTCGCTCATCGCCGAGGAGCTCGGCGTCGGTGACGCCATCCCCTCCGAGCGTGAGCTGTGCGGGCAGTTCGGGGTCTCCCGAATGACCGTCCGCCAGGCTGTGGACGCCCTCGTCGTCGAGGGTCTCCTCGAACGCGTCCAGGGGCGTGGGACCTTCGTCGCCCAGCCCAAGGTCGACCTTCAGCTCCGGCTCGCCTCCTTCCCCGAGGAGATGCGGCGCCGGGGCATGGAGCCGGACCTGCGCGTGCTCGCCGCCGAGCTCACCGCCGCGACCCCCCAGCTGGCCGCGGCGCTCGAGCTGCCCGTCGGGGCCGACGTCTACTACCTGCGCCGCCTGCGGCTGGCCGACGGGCTGCCGATGGCGGTGGAGCAGAACTGGGTGCCCGCCGCGCTCGTGCCCGACCTCCTCGAGCCCGAGCCCGCGTCGAGCGTCTACGACGCGCTCGCCGAGCGCGAGCTCGCCCCGACGTGGGGAGAGGACGTCATCGAGGCGGTCCAGCTGGACGAGGAGGTTGCCGGGCACCTCGGGATCAGCCCCGGCGCCGCCGGGCTGCAGATCCGCCGCCGCACCTTCTCCGGGGATCTGGCCGTGGACTACGGCGTGTCGGTCTACCGCGGTGACCGATACTCGCTGTGGGTCCCGGTCAGCGCGCCCGGTCCCACCCTGGTGCCCTCCCGGCGTCGTCTCGCCGCGGTGGTCGGTACCCGGGACGAACCGAACCCGAAGGAAGGACTGGCGTGAAGGACATCCACGCGATCCTCGCCGGCCTGGGCGGCATCGACAACATTCGCGAGCTCGAGTCCTGTATCACCCGCCTTCGCGTCGAGGTCGAGGACCCCCAGCAGGTCGACCCCGACGCGCTGCGTGCGGCCGGGGCGCACGGCTCGCTCCAGCGGGGGCGCGTCGTCCAGGTCGTCGTCGGCCCCGAGCTCGACGCCCTCCTCGGGGACCTGAGCGAGGAGGCGTGGCGCCGCTCCGACGACGCCTGAGGTCACGACGCCGCACACGTCTGGACCAGTTAAGGTTTCCCTACGCGACGACGCATGGCGCGTCAGTCATCGACACACGGCCGCGGCCGTGGATGAGGAGCACACAATGAGCAAGGCAGAGTCCATCCTCGCGGCCCTCGGTGGCGACGAGAACATCGTCGACCTCGAGGCGTGCATCACCCGGATCCGTGTCGAGGTCGAGGACTCGAGCAAGGTCGACGAGGCCGCGCTGCGCGCCGCCGGGGCCTTCGGCGTCGTCCAGCAGGGCAACGCCATCCAGGTCGTCGTGGGCCCCGAGGCCGACAACATCGTCGAGGACATCGAGGACCTTCGGTGACGGTGCGCGTCCTCGCGCCGGTCGCGGGCACCGTCGTCGCCATGTCCGACGTGCCCGACCCCGTCTTCGCGGGCTCGATCGTCGGCCCCGGCATCGCGGTCGAGCCCGAGGGGGACGGTCAGGTCGACGTCCTGGCCCCCGTCGCCGGCACCATCGTCAAGCTTCACCCGCACGCCTTCGTCATCCTCACCGCGGAGGGCAAGGGCGTCCTGGTCCACCTCGGCCTGGACACCGTCCAGCTCGAGGGCGAGGGGTTCATCCTGCACGCCCAGGAGAAGGACACCGTCAGCGAGGGACAGCTGCTCGTCAGCTGGAGCCCCGCGGAGGTCAAGGCCGGCGGTCGGTCTCCGGTGAGCCCCGTCGTCGCGCTCGAGGGCGCGGCGGACTCCCTCACGCTCGCGGTCGAGCCCGGCGCGCACGTCGCGGCCGGAGACGACCTGTTCACCTGGGAGTGAGGACCGTCGAGGACCTGCGGCTCCGGGTCGGCACCTTCCTGCGCCGGCCCGGTGCCGCCGTGCTGCTCGACCTCGACGGCACGCTCGTCGACTCCGAGCCGATGCAGCGCGCTGCCTTCCACGCCTACTTCGCCTCCCGGGGCTGGGACGTCGGCCATGAGGTCGTGGGCCAGTTCATGGGGCGGCGAGGGCACGAGTCCTTCGGCGCCATCGACGGGCCGTGGCGCGGGGAGGACCCGCGGGAGCTCACCGCTGCCGTGCTCTCCCACCTCGACCACGAGGCCAACCCGCCGGTCGCCGTCCCGGGCGCCGCGGAGGCCATTCGCGGGTGGCGGGCAGCCGGCCTCCCGGTCTCGCTCGTGACCTCGGCGTTCCGCTCGTGGGCCGAGGAGGCGCTCGAGCTGCTCGGCGTCGCCGACCTCGGGGTCCGGCTCGTCACGGCGGAGGACACGCCCGTCGGCAAGCCGCAGCCCGCGCCGTTCCTCCTGGGCGCCGAACGGCTCGGGGTCGACCCGGCCGACTGCCTGGCCGCCGAGGACTCGGTCGCCGGGATCGCCTCCGCCCGTGGCGCCGGCGTCGGGTTCGTCGTCGGCGTGACGACGAGCCTGGGCCACGACGTCCTTGCCCAGGCCGGAGCCGACGCCGTCGTCCCCGACCTCACCCTCCTCGCACCCACCCCCTGACCCACCCCACCCCTCCCGCGAGAGCCGACTTCCGCACGACAGCGGATTAGCGCGCGACAGCGGAGTTGTGTGCGAGAGCCGACTTCCGCGCGACAGCGGAGTTG
>NZ_VDFS01000045.1:0-5781 GCF_006151955.1 Georgenia sp. 311
TGGGCCGCAACCCTTGGGTTGCGGCCCACACGTGTTTCTGGACCCATGTGGCCGCCCCGTCGACGGCGGCGAGGCCAGTGGCCCAGCGCTTCGCGGCGCTCGAGCAGGGCTGTCCCCAGTTCGGGGATCTGTGGCGCCCGCCATACTTCGCCTCTACCGTCGCTGACATGAGCGCGTCATCGTACGTGCGTGGGGGAGCGTCCGCGCAGTCCGGGAACACGGCAGCGCCCCGGCGTCCCAGGGGCAGCCCGTTGCTCATCGTCCTCATGATCATCGTCGTCGTGCCCTCGGTGCTGCTCGCCGACTCCTGGGGGGCCGGCGCGGCCGGCATCATCGGCGGCCTCACCGGCATGTTCTCCCTCGTCGCGTTCCTGGGTGGCCCGCTGTGGCCCGACCTCCGGGTCGCCCTGATCCTGGGGCCGCTGCTCGTCGTCGCCGCGGCGCTGCCGCGTCTGGTCGCGGAATCCTCCCGCCCGGCGGCGATCGCCCTCGTCGTCCTTCTCACCTTCGTCGCGGGTCTGCTCCCGCTCATCGGTCCCCGTTTCGCCAACGCCGGCATGGGGCTCGGCATGACGACGATGTTCGGCTACGGCTATGCGCCCATGGGCGGTGCGGACCACGAGCAGATCATCGCCGCCGCCGTCGCGGGCGTCGTCGTCGCGCTCGTGCTGCGGGTCCTCATGGGGATCACCGACCCGTCCAAGCCCACCCGCGAGCAGGTGGCGGCGGTGCTCGTCGCCGAGGACCCGGCTTCCGCGGCGGCGGGCGCGTTCGGCACCTGGCTCGCCGACCGCAGACAACGCTGGCTCGCGGACGTCCTCGAGGGCGCCTCACGCTACCGCCTCGCCGTCCGCGCCGCGGAGCTGTCGGGGCGGGCCGACCCCGACGCCGTCGCCGCCCTCCGTGCGCGGGCCGAGGACCTCGCGGGGCGGATCACGGCCAGGCCCGCCCGGGCCAAGGCGGACACCCCGAGCCCGGATCCGGCACGGTCACCGGCAGCGGAACCCGCCGACGGTCCCCTCGCCGACGCCGCCCGCGCCCTCGACACCGTCGAGCAGGCGGTCGACGGGCGCGACACCACCCCCGTCCACCTGGACCGGGACCGGGGCGAGCAGCTCAAGGAGGCGGTGCTCCACCCGTCGGCGCGACTGCGCTCCGTCCAGGTCCGGCACGCGTTCCGCACGGCACTCGCCGTCCTCCTCATGCTGCTCGTCACCTCGCGGCTCGATCGCGGCGACCCGCTCGTGTCCACCGCGCTGCTCGCGACCTTCAGCATCCTCCAGGCGACCTGGAGCGAGACCGCGGCCAAGACGCGGAACAAGATCGTCGGCGTCGTCGCCGGCTCGCTCACCGTCGCGGTGGTCCTCCTGCTCGTCCCGTCCGACTACCTCGTCATGGTCGCCACCGTCTCCCTGTGCCTGGGACTCTGGTACGTCGTCACCCGCCCGGCGCTGGGCAGTGCGTTCATGGTCGTCGTCAGCGTCGGCTTCAACTCGGTGAGCCGCGACCTCGACCCCGTGAACCTCCTCCTCCAGTACGTCGGCCTCACCGCGTGCGCGGTGCTCCTCGGGGTGGTCCTCGGCTACGTCGTCATCCCCGGTTTCCGACCCCCGCCGCTGCGGCAGCGGGTCGAGGCCGCCACCGCGGCCACCGTCGCGGCCCTGCGGGCCTCGGCCACCGGCACGGCATCGCGGCGGCCGGAGGACATCACCGTGCTCCGCGACGCCGAGCGGCTGCAGGACGAGCTCGTCCCCGACCGGGACCGGCTCGACAGTCGTCAGCTCGCCGACCTCGACACGCTGCGCACGCGTCTGCGCAACCTCACCGTCCTCGCCGACGCCACCGAGCTCACGAGCGAGGACGTCGACCTCGTCACGGCCGAGCTCGCCCGCCACAGCCCGGCGGACGACGCCGCAGGGCCGTCCGGCACCGCGTCCACGGTGCTGTGGGACCTCGCCCACGAGGCCGGTGCGGCCGAGCGGTCCCTGCTCGCGTCGCTGCCCGCCGAGGGCCGCTGACCCGGCCGGTCAGCTCGCGTAGCGCTCGACGAAGTTGCGCAGCACCCGCCGGGCGTGGCTGACGTCCGCGGCCGAGACGGCCCGGCGGACCTCCTCGAAGTCCTCGGGCGGGAAGTAGCCCGCGTGCCGGTAGACCGTCATCCGCTCGACGAGCGCGTCCAGGGTGAGCTCGGGGTGGAACTGGGTGCCGTAGAGGTTGGTGCGCACCCGGAACATCTGCACGGGGCACTGCTCGGAGGAGGCGAGGACGACGGCCGTGTCGGGCAGGTGCGTGCACGCCTCCTTGTGTCCGACGAACGCCTCGAACTGCTCGGGAACCCCGGCGAGGAGCGGGTCGGCCTGGCCTGCCTCGGTGAGGGTGATGAGGGGTGCGCTGATCGGCTCGGAGTAGGTGCCGTCGATGACCCCGCCGATGTGCCGGGCGAGAGTCCCGATGCCGTAGCACGCACCGAAGAACGGGAAGTCGCGGTCCCACACCTCGTCGAGGAGCGTGCCGAGCTCCGCCTCGACGCGCAGCTGGGTGTCGCTCTTGAACTCGGTGGGTACCGAGCTGGTGAACGGGCTGCCGCCGACGATGATGCCCGAGTAGGCGTCGAGGTCGAGGTCCGGCAACGGCGTCGTCTCCAGCCGGAGGCGGTGCAGGTCGCGCTCCTCCAGCCCGCCGAGGTCGAGGATCGAGGCGTACTCGGAGTCGGCTGCGGCGTCCTCGGAACGCGTGGCGATGAGGAGGAAGGGCTTCACCTCGGCAGCCTAACGCGGGCGGCACCGTGGTTCAGAGCAGCGCCCGGGTGCTGACGTACAGGAGGGCCACCGCCAGCCAGACGGCGGTCGTCGCGTACCCCAGCACGATCCCCGCCACGGCCAGCCCGCGTCCGCCCTCGTAGGAGCGGCGCAGCCGGTGCCGGGCGTAGTGGCCGCAGGCGATCGCGAGCAGGCACACGCCGGGGACGAGGATCCCGACGACGCCGAGCACCATCGACGTGGCGGCGAAGGAGTCGTTGCGGTAGGCGGGCGTCTCGTACCCCTGGCCACCGAGCACCCGGTCGCGGTGCCGGTCGCTCGTCGCGAACGCCAGCGGCGCCCCGGGCGCCGGCGGGGGGAAGGGCGTGTAGGCCGGTGTGGGCGCGGCGTACGGCGTGGCCGAGGACTGTCCCGCAGCGGGCGCGGACTGGTACGGCTCGGGCTCGGGACGGTTGCCGCCCTCGTGCCCCGGTGCCTGCCACCCGCCGTCGCTCACGCCGCCCAGGATCCCACGGCCGGACGTCCCGAGGCTGCCGCCCGTGGAGCGGATATCCTGCGCCGCGGCAAGACACCTGGTGAATGGGAGAGACATGGCGATCTGGACGGTCCACGGCGACGGCGTTCGAGTCGGTCCGGGGGAGGTGGTCGCTCCCCAGGAACGGTTGAGCTGGCCGCGCACCATCGGCATCGGCGCCCAGCACGTCGTCGCGATGTTCGGCGCGACGTTCCTCGTCCCGCTCATCACCGGCTTCCCGCCGTCGACCACGCTCTTCTTCTCCGCGGTCGGCACGGTCCTGTTCCTGCTCATCACCCGCAACCGGGTGCCGAGCTACCTCGGGTCGAGCTTCGCGTTCCTCGCCCCGATCGCCGCCGCGCAGGAGGTCGGCGGGATGCCCGCCGCGCTCGGCGGCATCCTCATCACCGGTGCGCTGCTCGCCGTCATCGGCCTCGTCGTCCACTTCGCGGGTGCGCGGTGGATCGACGTCGTCATGCCGCCGATCGTCACCGGCACGGTCGTCATGCTCATCGGGTTCAACCTCGCGCCGAGCGCGTGGTCCAACGTCTCCCAGGCGCCGCCGACGGCGCTGGTGACGATCGCCGTCGTCGTCCTCGTGACGGTGCTGTTCCGCGGCATCCTCGGCCGCCTCGCGATCCTCGTCGGCGTTCTCGCCGGCTACGTCGTCGCGGTCGTGCGCGGCGAGGTGGACTTCACCCCCGTCGGCGAGGCGGCGTGGGTCGGCCTGCCGACCTTCACCACCCCCACCTTCGACCTCACCCTCATGGGCCTGTTCGTGCCCGTCGTCTTCGTCCTCATCGCCGAGAACGTCGGTCACGTGAAGTCGGTGGCCGCGATGACGGGGGAGAACCTCGACGACGTCACCGGGCGCGCGCTGTTCGCCGACGGCCTCGCCACGACGCTCGCCGGTGCCGGTGGCGGCTCGGGCACGACGACCTACGCGGAGAACATCGGCGTCATGGCCGCGACCCGTGTCTACTCGACGGCCGCGTACTTCGTGGCCGCCGGCGTCGCGCTCCTGCTCAGCCTCTCCCCGAAGTTCGGGGAGCTCATCAACACCGTTCCCCCGGGCGTCCTGGGCGGCGCGGCGACCGTGCTCTACGGCATGATCGGCGTCCTCGGCGCCCGCATCTGGGTGCAGAACAAGGTCGACTTCGCCGACCCGGTCAACCTCACGACGGCCGCGATCGCGCTCATCGTCGGGATCGCCAACTACACGTGGGTGGCCGGGGAGATGCGGTTCGAGGGCATCGCGCTCGGTACCGCTGCCGCGCTCGGCGTCTTCCACGTCATGCGCTCCGTGGCCCGCTGGCGCGGGACGAGCGCGGAGGCGGCGAGCCCGGCGTCCGTGCCCGACCCGTCCCGCGAGCACTGAGCGAGGCGGCCCGCCCGGCCCAGGAGGCTGGGCGGGTCAGCCCGCGGCGGGCGCTTCCTCGACGACGTCGTCGTCCGGGACGGTGACCGGGGAGCAGCCCGGCGGCGGCGCGAGCGGCTCGTCGGGGTCGAAGCCCGCCGCCTCGGGGGCGGGGACCTCGCTGAACGCCCCGCCGAGGATGACGTCGACGGTCGCGTCGTCCCGGCCGTCGAGGGAGACGGTCGAGCCCGGGATGATCGCGGCGACGGTGTAGGCCGCCTGCAGGCCGCGCGGGCCGGCGACGATGTCCGCCACGCCCTCGAAGCTGCCGCCGTAGTTGGACTCCTGGGCGATGACGACGCCGTACTGCGCGAGCCCGCGGGCGGTGCGCGCGGCGAGGCCGCTCTGGTCGGTCGCGTTGTAGACGTTCGCGTTGATCTCGGGGAACGGGGCGGGCAGCGCGTCGGCCGGCGGGCACGGCACGGCCGGCGCCTCGGCGTCCGTGGGCTCCGGGGAGCTGAACGGCCGGGCGAAGGGCGAAGGGATGACACCGCCCCACATCGCCGCGGCGACGAGCGCCACCGCGACCATCGCCGTGATGAGGATGCCGAAGATCAGCGTCTGCCGCTGCTGGAGGTGGCGGCGACGGGCGGCACGGCGTCGCTGTGCCTCGGTGAGGTCGGTCGTCACAGAGCCAAGGTAACGGCTGGGCCCGACTTTGCGTGAAACGACGGACCGCCGGCCCTCAGGCGGGCGGGACCACCGTGCCGTCGGGGTTGAGCTCGAGCACCCGGGCGTGGACGTGCAGCCGCTGCTGGAGGGCGGCGCGCAGCGCGCGGTGGAGGCCGTCCTCGAGATAGAGCGTGCCGCGCCAGGAGACGACGTGGGCGAACAGGTCCCCGTAGAAGGTCGAGTCCTCCGCGAGGAGGTGACGCAGGTCGAGCTCGCGCTTGGTGGTGACGAGCTCGTCGAGCCGGACCTGCCGTGGGGCGACGGCGGCCCAGGCGCGGGTGGACTCCACCCCGTGGTCGGGGTACGGACGCCCGTCGCCGACTGCCTTGAAGATCACCCGTCGATACTAGGTGCGCCTCGCCCCGCGCGGGAGGGGGAGAGACGGGAACGGGCCCGCCGGTCGACCGGCGGGCCCGTCC
>NZ_VDFS01000045.1:6068-13874 GCF_006151955.1 Georgenia sp. 311
GGGATTCGAACCCCCGAGGGCGTTAACCCAACACGCTTTCCAAGCGTGCGCCATAGGCCACTAGGCGAATCCTCCTGGCTGTGTAGAGGGTACCCGAGGTCGGGGCGCCGATCGAACCGCCGACCACAGGTGTGCGGCATCCCTCACTGCGCGCGTCGGTTAGACTGGTCGCCGACCCCTCGCGTGGCGTCACCCCACTGAACTCCCCCAGGGCCGGAAGGCAGCAAGGGCAGGTGGGCTCTGGCGGGTGCGCGAGGGGTCCTCGCATGTCCGCGTGGGCATCCACACGGCGGCCCCACGCGGGCTCGAAGACGCCTAGAGTTCTTCGGGTGAGCACCGCCCTGTACCGCCGCTACCGGCCCGAGACCTTCGCGGACGTCATCGGGCAGGAGCACGTCACCGACCCGCTCCGCGCCGCGCTGCGCGGCGACCGGATCACCCACGCCTACCTCTTCTCCGGCCCGCGCGGCTGCGGGAAGACGACGTCGGCCCGGATCTTCGCGCGCTGCCTCAACTGCGCAGAGGGGCCCACCGACACCCCGTGCGGGACGTGCCCGAGCTGTGTCGACCTCGCACGCGACGGCGCGGGCTCGCTCGACGTCGTCGAGATGGACGCGGCGTCGCACGGTGGTGTCGACGACGCCCGCGAGCTGCGTGAGCGGGCCGCCTTCGCCCCGGCCCGTGACCGCTACAAGATCTTCATCATCGACGAGGCCCACATGGTGACGAGCCAGGGCTTCAACGCCCTGCTCAAGCTCGTCGAGGAGCCCCCGGCGCACGTGAAGTTCGTCTTCGCGACGACGGAGCCGGAGAAGGTCATCGGGACCATCCGCTCGCGCACCCACCACTACCCCTTCCGGCTCGTGCCACCCGAGCGGCTGCAGGGCTACCTCGAGGAGCTGTGCGCCGCCGAGGGTGTGGCGGTGGCCACCGGCGTGCTGCCCCTCGTCGTGCGGGCCGGCGGCGGCTCCGTGCGTGACTCGCTGTCGGTGCTCGACCAGCTCATCGCCGGCGCACAGGACGGCGAGGTCAGCTACGAGCGCGCCGTCGCGCTCCTCGGCTACACCCACGCCACCCTGCTCGACGACGTCGTCGACGCCCTCGCGGCCCGTGACGGCGCGAGCCTCTTCCGCGTGGTCGACCGCGTCATCGACTCCGGGCACGACCCGCGGCGCTTCGCCGAGGACCTCCTCGAGCGGATCCGCGACCTCGTCATCATCGCGGTGTCCGGGGACCATGCGGCCGCGGTGCTCCGCTCCGTGCCCGCCGACCAGCTCGAGCGGATGCGCGTGCAGTCCCAGCAGCTCGGCCCGGCCGAGCTCTCCCGGGCCGGCGACCTCGTCAACGACGCCCTCACCGAGATGAGCGGCGCGACCTCCCCGCGTCTGCAGCTCGAGCTGCTGTGCGCGCGTCTGCTCCTGCCCGCTGCCGACGACGCCGGCCGCGGGTTCGGCGCGCGCCTGGACCGCATCGAGCGGTACCTGTCCGCCGGTGGGTCCGCCGCGTCCGCCCCTGCGGCCGTGCAGCCCGCTCCTCCGGCAGCCCAGCGGCCCGCGCCCGCCCCTGCGTCCCCGTCCGCTGCGGGTGGGCAGACCGCCTCGCAGACGCCCGTGGAGCCGACGCGCGGTCCCGCCGAGCCCGTCACCTCCCCGTCCGTCTCGCAGACGCGTGTGGAGCCGACGCGCGGTCCCGCCCGGCCCGTGACCGCCCCGGCGGACTCGGCGACGCCGCAGACCCCGCCCACCGAGCCGCCCGCGCGGCAGGAGCGCACGCAGCACGAGCCGCCCGCCACGCAGCGTCCGGCGCCGTCCCCCGACCGACCGCCCGCGGGCGGTGCGAGCGAGGACACCGCGTCGCCCCGGGCGACCGGCGCGCCCGCGAAGCAGCAGGAGGCCGCCGGCTCGCAGGAGCAGACCCGGGCGTCCCGCGAACCGTCCCGTCCCGCCCCGGCTCCCGAGCCGACCCCGGCCACGAGCGAGGCGCCGGCGCAGCGCGCGAGCGCCTGGCAGCGTCACGAGGCGCCGTCCGCGGCTGCCGCGGCGCCCCCAGCGACGTCGCCGGACACCCCCGTCCAGCCCGCGGGGGGCCAGGCCGGCCCCGACGCGGACCTCGTCCGTCGCCGCTGGAACGAGGTCCTCGCGACCCTCGCCCGCTTCAAGCGCACGACGTGGACCCTCGTCTCGCAGAACGCGCACGTCGGTGAGGTGTCCGGGGGTGTGCTCCACCTGGCCTTCAACACCGGCGGGCTCGCCCACACCTTCCGCACCGGCACCCACGCCGACGCCCTGCAGCGGGCGCTGCTCGAGACGCTCGGCGTCCAGCTGCGCATCGAGGCGGTGCTCAGCCAGGCGGCCGAGGGCGGCGACCAGGGGATGCCGTACGCCGCCGGCGGCTGGAGCGCGGCGGGCCAGCCCCCCGCCGAGCAGGGATGGTCGGCCCCGGCAGCACCGGCCCCCGCCGCCCCGGCACCGGCCACACCCGCACCGGCGACGCCCGCCGCCCCGCAGCCCGACAGCCCCGGCGCCCCGGTGGCGAGCCCGTCCGACGAGGGCGCCCCCGGCCCCTCCGCCGCGAGCCCGGCCGAGCCTGGAGCGTCCGAGGCCTGGTCCGGCCCGCCCGAGCCGGACGCCGACTCCTTCCCGCCGGACCCGGGCCCCTCCGTGCCCAGCCCCGAGGACGCGGCTCCTCCCGCGCCGCGCCGCGCCCAGGCCGCGCCCGAGCAGGGGCAGCGGTCCGGCGAGCGCCCGTGGGAGCGGCACGCCCCCGGCGGCTCGGCCCAGAGCGCGGCCTCCGCGCCGGAGAGCCGGCGGATGGTCGCCCCGGCGGACGACACCCCGAGCATGGACGACCCCGACGCCGAGAACTCCGGTCTCGTCGGGGCGCCCCTCATCGAGCGGATGCTCGGCGGGACGATCATCTCCGAGGACTGACCGCCCGGAACCCCGCTCCCGAGCAGAATTCGGCTCTCGCACGGAACTCGGCTCTCGCACGGAACTCGGCTCTCGTGCGGAACTCGGCTCTCGTGCGGAAGTCCGCTCTCGTGCGGAACCCGGCTCTCGTGCGGAACTCCGCTCTCGTGCGGAACCCGGCTCTCGCGGGGGAGAGGGGGAGGGATTCCGTCCGCGAGAGCGGAGTTGTGCGTGACAGCGGAGTTGTGCGTGACAGCGGAGTTGTGCACGACAGGGGAGTTGTGGGGCGCGTCCGGGCCAGGCGGCAACCTCGTGTGGGTGGGGGGACGTAGGCTGGTCGTGTGTACGAAGGCGCGGTCCAGGACCTCATCGACGAACTCGGGCGACTCCCCGGGGTCGGACCCAAGAGCGCGCAGCGCATCGCGTTCCACGTCCTGGCCGCCGACGCCGTCGACGTCGAGCGCCTCGCCCACGCGCTCACCGAGGTGAAGTCCAAGGTCCGCTTCTGCGCCGTGTGCGGCAACGTCTCCGAGGCGGAGCTGTGCCGCATCTGCTCCGACCCCCGCCGCAGCAGCGACGTCCTGTGCGTCGTCGAGGAGGCCAAGGACGTCGTCGCCATCGAGCGCACCCGCGAGTTCCGCGGGAAGTACCACGTGCTCGGCGGCGCCATCAACCCGATCAACGGCATCGGACCCGACGACCTGCGCATCCGCGAGCTCATGACGCGCCTCGCGGACGGGACGGTCACCGAGGTCATCCTCGCCACCGACCCGAACATCGAGGGGGAGGCCACCGCCACCTACCTCGCGCGAATGCTGCGGGGCATGGGCGTGCCCGTCTCCCGGCTGGCCTCCGGGCTGCCGGTCGGCGGGGACCTGGAGTACGCCGACGAGATCACCCTCGGCCGCGCGTTCGAGGGACGTAGGAGGATCGATGCCTGAGCACAACCCCGTCCGGGCCGCCGAGGCGGCCGAGGTCGCCGACCTGCGCGCCCTCGCCGCGGCCATGGCCGCCGAGTCCGAGCGCTACCTCGCCACGGTCACCGAGGTCGCCGCGGGCGCGCACCCCGACGCCGCGATGTCCCTCCTGCTGCTCGCCGTCGCCGACCTCTCGGCCGCCGGCGCCCGTCTCGGCGCGGTGGTCGACGTCGTCCCGCCCGAGCGCTTCGAGCCCGACGACGGCACCGAGCCCGACACCGACCCGCTGCGCCTCGGCCTGGCGAACCTCCTCGAGGGCCTGGACGAGTACCGCGAGGTGCCCGACCCGCTCGTCGACAACGTCTCCGTCACCGCCACCCTCTCCGCCGACCTCGCCGAGGTCGCTCACGCCCTGCGCCAGGGGCTGCAGCACCACCGGGCGGGCAACGACGTCGAGGCGCTGTGGTGGTGGCAGTTCTCCTACCTGTCCAACTGGGGTGACCGGGCGGCGTCGGCGCTGCGCACCCTCCTGTCCGTCCTCTCGCACGTGCGCCTCGACGTCCCCGCCGACGTCGCCGCCGACGCCGAGTTCGACGCGCTGCACGCCGAGATCGACTGACCGGACGGTCGGCCCGGCCCGGGCCGACGTGAGGCAGGATGTGCCCCGTGCCTCCCGACCTGGACGTGCTCACCCTCGTCCTCCTCCTGCTCGCCGCCCTCACCGCGGGGTGGGTCGACGCCGTCGTCGGGGGCGGGGGCCTCATCCAGCTACCGGCCCTCCTGCTCGTCCCGGGGATCAGCCCCGTCGAGGCGCTCGCGACGAACAAGGTCGGCTCGATCATGGGCACGTCGGTCAGCTCGCTCACCTACTACCGGCGGGTGGGCCCGGACCTGCGGACCGCGGCACCGATGGCGCTCGCCGCGCTCACCGGCGCCGTCGGCGGGGCGGCGCTCGCCGCCCAGATCCCCGCCGAGCTGTTCACCCCGATCATCCTCGTCGTCCTCGTCGCGGTCGCCGCCTGGACCATCGCCCGCCCGCGCATCGGCGCGCAGACCGACCTGCGGTGGACCGGCCGGGGCCACCACCTCGCCGCCGCCGGCCTCGGCCTGATGATCGGCGCCTACGACGGGCTGCTCGGCCCCGGCACCGGCACCTTCCTCGTCATCAGCCTCGTCTCCGTCCTCGGCTACGCCTTCCTCCCGGCCACGGCGCTGGCGAAGATCGTCAACTTCGCGACCAACCTCGGCGCGCTCATCTTCTTCGTGCCCTACGGCGCGGTGCTGTGGGGCCTCGGCCTCGCGCTCGGCCTCGCCAACCTCACCGGCGGCTACATCGGTGCGCGGATGGCCGTGGCCAAGGGCAGTGGGTTCATCCGGGTCGTCTTCCTCGTCGTCGTCCTCGCCCTCATCACCCGCCTCGGCTGGGACGTCCTCACCCGCTGAGCCGCCGGCCCTTCCCACCACGCGGACTCCAGGAGGCCCACGATGCGGGACCGCTAGACTGTGGCGCGTTCCGGGGCCGTGCCGCTCGCGGCGGCTCCTCGTGCACACCACCACCAGCGGAGCTCCTCTCGTGCCCCTAGTCGTGCAGAAGTTCGGCGGTTCGTCCGTCGCCGACGCCACCAGCCTCAAGCGCGTCGCGAAACGCATCGTGGAGACCCAGGAAGCGGGCAACGACGTCGTCGTGGTCGTCTCGGCCATGGGCGACACGACCGACGAGCTGCTCGACCTCGCCGCCTCGGTCACCGACAGCCCCTCCGAGCGTGAGCTCGACATCCTCCTCACCGCCGGTGAGCGCATCTCGATGTCGCTGCTCGCCATGGCGATCTCCGAGCTCGGTGTCGAGGCCCGCTCCTACACCGGCCAGCAGGCCGGCGTCCTCACCGACGCCGCGCACGGCAAGGCCTCGATCGTCGGTGTGGTGCCCGAGCGCATCGCGCGGACGATCGAGGAGGGCGGCGTGGCGATCGTCGCCGGCTTCCAGGGCGTGAGCGAGACGATGGACGTGACGACGCTCGGCCGCGGCGGCTCGGACACCACCGCCGTCGCCCTCGCCGCGGCGCTGGGTGCCGACGTGTGCGAGATCTACACCGACGTCGACGGCCTGTTCACCGCCGACCCGCGCATCGTCCCCACCGCCCGCCAGATCACCGACATCACCAGCGAGGAGACCCTGGAGATGGCGGCGCACGGCGCCAAGATCCTGCACCTGCGCGCGGTGGAGTACGCCCGCCGCTACGGGGTGCCCATCCACGTGCGGTCCTCGTTCTCCAACAAGATCGGGACCTGGATCCGCACCGACGACTCCTCGGAGGAAAGCAGTATGGAAGAGCCGATCATCGCCGGGGTCGCCCACGACCGCAGCCAGGGCAAGATCACCGTCATGGGTGTGCCCGACGTGCCCGGCGCGGCCGCCCGCCTGTTCGCCGTCGTGGCCGAGGCCGGGGCGAACGTCGACATGATCGTCCAGAACGTCTCCTCCGCGGCGACCGGCCTCACCGACATCTCCTTCACCCTCCCGGAGGCCGACGGCCCGAGCACGCTCGCCGCGCTGCGCGCCGCCGCCGGCGACCTCGGCTACTCCGACCTGCGCTACGACGACCAGATCGGCAAGCTCTCCCTCGTCGGCGCCGGCATGCGCTCCCACCCGGGCGTCTCCGCCCGCCTCTTCGGGGCACTGTCCGACGCGGGCATCAACATCGAGATGATCTCCACCTCCGAGATCCGCATCTCGGTCGTCACCCGAGCCGAGTCCCTCGACGGCGCCGTCCGCGCCGTCCACACCGCCTTCGACCTCGACAGCAGCGAGTCCGAGGCCGTTGTGTACGGGGGGACGGGCCGATGAGCGAGCAGGCACGCGGCGTCAACCTCGCCGTCGTCGGCGCGACCGGACAGGTCGGCGCGGTCATGCGCCGCATCCTCGAGGAGCGCGACTTCCCGGTCGCGAGCATCCGCTACTTCGCCTCGGCGCGCTCCGCGGGCACGACCCTCCCGTGGAAGGGCCAGGACGTCGTCGTCGAGGACGTCGCGACGGCGGACCTCGCCGGCATCGACATCGCGGTGTTCTCCGCGGGCGGCGCGACGTCCAAGGAGCAGGCCCCGCGCTTCGCCGCGGCGGGCGCGCTCGTCGTCGACAACTCCTCGGCGTGGCGCAAGGACCCCCAGGTGCCGCTCGTCGTCTCCGAGGTCAACCCCGAGGCGCTGGAGGACATCCCCACCGGGATCGTCGCCAACCCGAACTGCACGACCATGGCCGCGATGCCCACCCTCAAGGTGCTCCACGAGGAGGCCGGGCTCAAGCGCCTCGTCGTGTCGACCTACCAGGCCGTCTCCGGCTCCGGGCTCGCCGGTGTGCGGGAGCTCGACACGCAGGTGCGTGCCGCCGTCGAGCAGGACCCGACGGCGCTCGTCCACGACGGCTCCGCGGTCACGCTCCCCGAGCCGCAGACCTACGTCGCGCCGATCGCCTTCGACGTCGTCCCGCTCGCCGGCAGCATCGTCGACGACGGCAGCGAGGAGACCGACGAGGAGCAGAAGCTGCGCAACGAGTCGCGCAAGATCCTCGGCCTGCCCGACCTCGCCGTCTCCGGCACGTGCGTGCGCGTCCCGGTCTTCACCGGCCACTCCCTGTCGGTCAACGCCGAGTTCGAGCGTCCGATCACGCCCGAGCGGGCTCGTGAGCTCCTCGCCGGCGCTCCCGGCGTCGAGCTCGCCGACGTCCCGACCCCCCTCGCGGGGGCCGGGCAGGACGCGACGTTCGTCGGGCGCATCCGCCAGGACCAGAGCGTCGAGGGCGGGCGCGGCCTGGCCCTGTTCGTCGTCGGCGACAACCTGCGCAAGGGCGCCGCGCTCAACACCATCCAGATCGCCGAGCTGCTCGCCGAGCGGCTGCTCGCCCGCGCCTGACCCGCTCCGCCCGTCCCGCCGGGGTGGCCCTGCCACCGCGGCGGGACGGCGTCATGCCCGCCGGCCCGGCAGGG
>NZ_VDFS01000045.1:14172-16088 GCF_006151955.1 Georgenia sp. 311
CGCGCCCGGACAGGTCGTACAGCCCGGTCGCGGCCGCCGTGAGGGCGAGGGACAGGAGGGGGACGAGGAGCAGCGCGAAGAGCGGGCTTCCCGGCGCGACCCACCCCGACTCCCGGGCGACGACGACGAGGAGGTTGAGCAGGATCGGGTGCAGCACGTAGATGGCCAGGGTGCGGGCACCGAGGTACCGAGCGAGGCGGCGCACCCAGCCGGCCCGGGCCGCCCACGCGGAGAGCGCGAGCGCGGCGGTGAGGCCGACGAGGGACATCACCGCCGAGAGGTCGACGCTCGTGCCGCGGACGTACACGAGCAGGACGAGCCCGACGTACGCCGGCACGGCGACGGCGAGCAGCGGCAACGGGGCCAGCCCGGCGACGCGTTCGACGAGCGGGCGCCCGAAGCAGCCGATGAAGTACCAGACCGCGAAGTAGCAGACGCGGGCGACGTTCGTGGCGGCGGCCTCCCCGACGACGTCGGCCAGGGCGGGCGCGACGAGCGGCGCGACGCCCACCGCGACCGTCGCGAGCACGAGGAGCGAGGAGCCGAACCGGCGGAGCACCCGGGCGGTGACGAAGAGGACGACGAGGACCGAGAGGTACCAGTAGGCGGTGCCGCCGACCGGGATGGCGGCGAGGTTGTCGCGGGCGTAGCCGAGGGGGTCCTCCGGCGCGTACGCGAAGCCGGTGACGAGGGCGAAGACGACGCTCCACAGGAGGAAGGGCCACAGCAGGTTGCCCACCCGTGGCCGCAGCAGCCGCCGCCACCCGCGCTCCAGCGCGCGGGCCGCGAGCACCCCCGAGGCGAGGAAGAACAGCGGCATGCGGACCGGCAGCAGTGCGGAGTTGACCAGCCGCCAGCCGTCGACCGCCCAGCTGTCCGCGCCGGGAAGGAGGCGCCCGACCCCCGTCCCCCCGACGTGGTAGAGGACGACGAGGACGATGGCGACCGCCTTGGCGAGGTCCACCCAGTCCAGTCGGGTGGAGGTCTGGTCGGTCGGTTGGAGCACGCCGGAACGCTACCAACTCCCGGCGCCCGCCCTCAGCCCAGGTGCCGCCGGACGAAGTCGAGCTGCAGTCGGAGCTGGCGGATCCGCTCGGCGTCCACCTGCGAGCCGTGACCGGCGGCGAACTGGTAGAGCTCGACCGTCCCGCCGCGCCGGCGCAGGGCGTCGACGTAGCGCTCCACCTGCCGCAGCGGGCAGCGAGGGTCGTTGAGCCCGGCGAGGACGAGGACGGGCGCGCGCACGTCCTCGACGTAGGTGATGGGGCTGGCCGCCGCGTACGCCGCGGGGACCTCCTCCGGGCTGCCCCCGAACAGGGCCCGGTCGAAGGCCTGGAGCTGGGCCGTCTCGTCCTCGTAGGCGGCCACGTAGTCCGCGACGGGCACGTCGGCCAGGCCGAGGGACCACCGTTCGGGCTGGGTGCCCAGGCCGAGGAGGGTGAGGTAGCCGCCCCAGGAGGCGCCGGCGAGCACCGAGCGGGCGGGGTCGAGCGTGCCGGCCGCGACGAGGTGGTCGTGGACGGCCGCGATGTCGGCGAGCTCGACGAGGCCGACCTGCCCCTCGATCCCGTCGCGCCACCGGGTGCCGTAGCCGGTCGACCCGCGGAAGTTCACGCTGAGCACGGCGAAGCCCTGGTCGACCCACGCCGCGAGAGTGGGGGAGAAGGAGTCGGTGCGGTGGTCCGCCGGCCCGCCGTGGACGTCGACGACGACGGGGTAGGGCGCCTGTCCGCCCGTCGGCAGCCGCAGGAGGGAGTGGATCGTGCCGCCCGGACCCTCGACCTCGACGTCGCGGACCTCCACCGAGGGCCGCGGGCGTGGGCCGACGGGCACGATGAGCGGCCGCTCACTGCGGGTGGTGCGCAGCGCCGGCGGCTGCGCGGCCGAGGACCAGGAGAACCACACCTCCCCGTCGG
>NZ_VDFS01000045.1:16374-20902 GCF_006151955.1 Georgenia sp. 311
GTCGCCTCCTCGACCGTGCCGGTGGTCGGACCGACGACGGTGCTGCGCCCGGTCCGCAGGTCGTGGCGGTAGAGGCGGGTGCGCGCGTGGTGGTCGACGGCGAGGAGCACCGCGTCCCCCGACGGGTACCAGACGGCGTCGGCCACCTCGCCGTCGACGTCGAGGGCGAGCTCGCGCCACGCGCCACCGACGACGTCCCACACCGCCGCCCGCGGCACGCCGGTGCGCTCGTGGAGGACGAGGAGGCGGGTGTCGCCGGGGACGGGCGCGAAGGCCAGCGCCCACACCCCCAGGCCGGGGCCGTCGGTGAGGTCGGCGACCCGGGCGCCGGTGTCGGCGGCGAGCACCCGCACGGCCGGGTGGCGGGCGTCGCCGTGCTCGGCGTGCCCGACGGCGAGGAGGTTGCCGTCGTCGCTCAGCGCGGAGGCCTCGGCGTCCCCGTCCCCGGCGTACAGGAGGACGGGCGAGGACGTCGCGGCGAGCGGGCCGAGGAAGATCTGGTGGATCGTCGTCCCGTGATCCGGGTCGCTGCGTCCGACGACGCCGGTGCCGTCGCGCGCGAGGTGCAGCCCGGCACCGTACGCCGGGGGCAGCGGGATCGGGGTCTCGGTCGCCCGGCCCGGCGGCGTGCCGAAGCGCTGACGCCGCCACACGCCGTACTCGTCGCCGTCGGTGTCGTCGAACCACCACAGCCAGTCGCCCGGCGGGTCGATGGTCGCCTCGGTCGTGCCGGCGGGCCGGTCGGTGGCCGGGAGGAGCAGGCTCGTGCTCGCCTGCCAGGAGTGCACCTGGGGCCGCCCGTCGACCGTCGCGACGACGCAGGCGCGGTCCGGCGCGTCGCGTGCCCACTCCGGCACCTCGACCTCGCCGGCCCGGAACCGCTGCTCCCAGGCAGGCGGCGGCCAGCCGCCGTCCGTCCGGTGGCCGAGCGTGCGGCAGTGCGGCGGACGTGACAACCTCGACATGAGACCAGCCTAGGGTCGCGCGCACGTCCGGGCCGAGCATCGGAATAGCCGGGGGCGTGAAGCGTTGACCAGTCGAGAAATCCCCGTCTACAGGAGTAAGCATGGCGACGACCGACGTGACCGCGAGCACGCTAGAGCAGACCATCACTGACAACGACATCGTGCTCATCGACTTCTGGGCCGAATGGTGCGGGCCGTGCAAGCGGTTCGCCCCGATCTACGAGAAGGCCTCCGAGGAGTACACCGACATCGTCTTCGCCAAGGTCGACACCGAGGCCGAGCAGGAGCTCGCCGCGCAGGCCGGGATCACCGCCATCCCGACCCTCATGGCCTTCCGCGAGGGTGTCCTCGTCTTCTCCCAGGCCGGTGCGCTGCCCGGCCCGCAGCTCGAGAAGCTCATCGAGCAGGTCAAGGGCCTGGACATGGACGAGGTCCGCACCAAGGTCGCCGAGGCGCAGGCTCAGCAGGGCTGAGCCCCAGGGCCGCGTGTGGCGCGGCGACGGGCAGGAGGGGTGAGATGACGCGCGGGTCGAGGCTCGTGCCGGTACTCGCGTGGCTCCTGGCCGTCGGCGCGACCACCGGCTTCATCGCCCCGCCCGACGACGGCGCGCACAAGGTCGTGGCCGGGCGACAGGCCGCGGTCGAGGTGCCTCCGTCCAAGTCGCCGACCCTCGGGTTCGTCCCCGAGCAGGGCGGCCTGTGGCGCCTCGAGATCCCCCACGACGCCGGTGGCGACGTGCGGACCGTCCGCGGCCGCTCGGACCCGCCGCGGGAGGCCGGCCGCACGGTCAGCGTGCGCGTTCTCGTCGAGGTGGGCCTCGGCATCGACGGCCAGGAGTTCGCCCGTCAGGTCATGGCGACGCTCAACGACGAACGCGGCTGGGGCCACGACGGAAGCATCGTCTTCGCCCGCACCGACGGCGAGGCCGACGTCGACGTCACGCTCGCCTCCCCGGCCACCACCGACGCGCTGTGCGCCCCCGTGGCCACCGGCGGGCGCGTCTCGTGCGGGCGGGTCGGCTTCGCCGTGCTCAACGCCGAGCGCTGGGCCCACGGGGCCGAGCCGTTCCTCGAGGCGGGCGGCACGGTCGCCGAGTACCGCCGCTACCTCGTGAGCCACGAGGTCGGCCACGTCCTGGGCCAGGCGCACGTGCGCTGCCCCGTCCCGGGCGCTCCCGCGCCGGTGATGCTCCAGCAGACGCTCGGGCTGGACGGCTGCCTGCCCAACGGCTGGCCCGCGCTCGGCGGCTGAGCGCGACGAACGGCCCGGCACCGTGCGGTGCCGGGCCGTTCGCAGGACCGAAGGGGTGGCCCCTACCTGCCTGCCCCGCGCATGAGGGTCGCGATGCGGCCGGCGAGCTCGCCGTCCAGGACGCCGGTGACCCCACCCGGGAGGCCGAGGCGCCAGTTCGGCCAGGCGTCGACGGTGCCGGGCATGTTGGGCCGCTCGGCGACCGCGCCGGCGTCGTCCAGGGTCACCACGGCCACGAGGGAAGGGCTGTGTGCCACCCGGGAGTACTGGGCGAGGACGGCGTCGGCGATCTCGGCCTCGGTGACCTCGGCGCCGGCCTTGTGCTCGTCGATGCCTGCCTGACGGCGCAGGTCGCGCGTCTGGCGGGCGGCGTGCTCGGGGTCGAACGCCTTGCCGATCGCCTCGAGGTCGAGGGTGTCGGACCCGGTGACGCACCCGGCGACGGTGACCTGGTCGTGGGTCGAGGAGGTGGCCATGGACTGGACCGGGTTGTCGCCCGGCCGGGTGCGCATCGCGGCCCGGTAGCCGAGCATGCCGATGTCGGCCATCGTCTCCCGCACGCCCTCGGCGACGGTGCCCATGTCCTCCCCGCACACCCACGCCCCGGCCCGGTGGGCCTCGATGCGTAGGACCGCCAGGAGGGCGTCGACCGGGTAGTGCACGTAGGCACCGACGTGTGCGGTGCGGTCCGAGGGCACCCAGAACAGGCGCCACAGCTGCATGACGTGGTCCATCCGCAGCGCTCCGGCGTGGCGGAGCCCGGCGCGCACCATCTTCACGAACGGCTCGAGGTCCATCCGCACCAGCGCGTCGGGGTCCAGCGGCGGCAGTCCCCACCGCTGCCCCTCCCGGTTGTGGCGGTCGGGCGGGCACCCGACCTCGAAGCCGGTGGCGATGGCGTCCTGGTACACCCAGGCGTCCGCGCCGCAGGAGTCGAAGCCCACGGCCAGGTCGGCCACGACGTCCACCCCCGCGGAGCACGCGCGGGCGAACTGGAGGTCGGCGATCCACTGGCACCACGACCAGAAGGCCACCTCGCTCGCAGCCCGCTCACGAACGGCGAGCACGGCTGGGGAGTCCGGCCGCTGCAGGGGCTCGGGCCACTCGCGCCAGCTCGGCTGGCCGAGCTCCTCGGTGATGACGCAGTAGGTGGCGAAGCGGGCCAGGTCCTCTCCCGCCTCGGTGACGAAGCGCTCGGCCTCGCGGGGCAGCCGTCGGCCGATGGCCTCCCAGATGCGGCGCAGCCCGGTGAGCTTCAGCTCCCAGACGCGGTCGCGGTCGATGCGCCGCTCGGAGTTCAGCGCCCGGCCCTTGGCGGCGAGGTCGGACAGGTCGACGAGCTCGGCGTCGGGCGCCTGGCCGACTGCGACGTGCTGCAGGTTGAGCCACTCCCGCGAGGACGGGGAGTAGGGGGAGTTGGTCTGGTGCGCGGTGGGCGCGGTGGCGTGGACGGGGGAGATGAGCACCATGCCGGCGCCGGACTGCCTGGCGCGGCGGGCGATCGTCTCCAGGTCGGCGAAGTCGCCGATGCCCCAGGAGGCGTCCGTGCGCGCGGCGTACAGCTGCACCGCCCAGCCCCACGTCCGCCCGGGCTGGGGCAGATGCTCAGGGGCGGCCAGGACCAGGCGGCGCGACCCGTCCGGGCCGAGGAGGTGGTGGTAGCCGACCGCGTCCGCGGGCAGCGCACCGGCGACGTCGATGACGTCCCCGTCCTCCAGCTCCACGCGGCCGTGAAGCTCGGGGTGCCACCTGCCGGGAGTAGCGACGAGGGGCGCGGGCGGAGGAGCCGGGGACAGCCGGGCCGCCAGGCGGGCAAGAGTCTCGGCCGGCGTGTGCCGAAGGACGCCGAAGGCGTCGTAGTAGGGCACCGCGACGCCGCGGGCGGCGAGGGCGGCAGGGTCGACGCCCCGCTCGGTGGAGGGTGCGTCGTCGACCGGGTGAAGCAGAGGTCGGGTGAACTGGGACATGGAGGCGCTTCCGTAGGCTGTCGTGACGCTGCTGCTCATATTTTAGGCTTCCCGAACTGCGCTTGGGGGGACCCGTCGCCTTTCGGGAGTGTGCGGCAGGCGGCTCCGAGCGGGCTCGGCGCGGGTGCGCCGGGGCCCCCGAGCGCGACCTGCCGGCTCGTGCCCACACCTATCGGCGGGCCGGACACCATGATGAGCGCCTCTGCTCGGACCTCTCCCGGACCCGCTGTCGACCTCACCGCAGATCCGCGGGGGGTGCCTCTCGCTGCGCGCCGTGCGTCGTCGTCGTCGCGTCGCGGTGCCGATCGGGGCGGGGAGAAAAACGGCCGCCGACCTGCATTCCT
>NZ_VDFS01000045.1:21246-37907 GCF_006151955.1 Georgenia sp. 311
GCGCGCTACCAAGCTGCGCCACACCCCGGTGAAGCCAGATCAGGATAGCGGAGCAGGTGGCCGGGAGTGAAACCGGCACCCCGCGGTGTGAGGGAGATCGCTCACGCGCGCGGCATGAGCTGGAGCAGGCTCACCTCGGGCCGGCACGCGAACCGCACCGGCGTGTAGGGCGAGGTGCCCATCCCCGCGGACACGTTGAGCCACGCGGAGCCCTCGCCGCCGGGTGCGTCCGGCCGCGCCCCGGGCCACCCGTGCAGGCCGCTCGCCCGGCCGGTGTCCAGGTCGCTGTTGGTCACGAGGGCGCCGTACCCCGGCACGCGCAGCTGCCCGCCGTGGGTGTGCCCCGCGAGGACGAGCGTGCAGCCGTCGTCGACCATCGCGTCCAGCACCCGCGTGTAGGGCGCGTGGGTGACCCCGAGGTGGAGGTCGGCGCGCTCCGCGGGGGCGGCCATGCGGTCGCGGTCGAGGTGGGGATCGTCCACGCCGACGAAGGAGATCGAGTGGCCGGCCACCTCGAGGCGGCCGCGGGTGTTCGTGAGGTCGAGCCAGCCGCCGGAGGACAGCGTCGCGATGAGGTCGCCGGTGGGCAGCGGCAGGCTCGGGTCGCTCTTCTCCTTGCGCCGCGAGGAGGGCACCAGGTAGCGCGCGGGGTTCTTCGGCCGGGGGCCGTAGTAGTCGTTGGACCCCAGGACGAACACGCCCGGCACGTCGAGGAGCGGGCCCAGCGCGCTGCGGACCGCCGGGACGGCGTCCTCGTGCGCGAGGTTGTCACCGGTGGACACGACGAGGTCGGGCTCGAGCTCGGCGAGGCGGCGCACCCAGGACTGCTTGAGCCGCTGCCCCGGCGTGAGGTGGAGGTCGGACACGTGGAGGATGCGCAGCGGCCGGCTGCCCGCCGGCAGGACGGGGAGCGTGTGGGCCCGGACGGTGAACATGCGGGTCTCGGCGACGGCCCAGCCGAGGGCGCCGAGCGCGGACAGGCCGAGGGCGCTCGTGAGGCGTGTGATCACGGTCAGTCGTCGTCCCCGCCGCGGCCCCGGCCCTCGCCGGGGTTGCCGCCGTTGCCCGGGTTCTCGCCCGAGTTCCCTGGGTCGTCACCGGAGGGGTTCGCGCCGGCGTCTTCGCCGTCACCGCCACCCGCGGGGTCCTCCCCGGCCTCGCTCTGGCGTCCACCGCTGGTGTAGATCGTCACGGTGCTGCCGGCGGGCGCCTGGCTGCCGGCCTCCGGGGTCGTCGCCACGGCGAGGCCGACCGGCCAGCCGGAGTCGACGGCGTCGCCGATGCGCACGGTGAACCCGGCGGCCTCGAGCGTCTGCTGGGCCTGCTCGACGGTCTGCCCGCCGATGCTCGGCACGCGCAGCCGCTCGCCCTGGACGGCCCGCGGGCTCGCCGGGGCGAAGTTCTCGATCGGCATGCCCTCGGTCGCCCGGAGCATGTAGGCCTTCCACGTCGGGGCGGCGATGAGTCCGCCGTACACGCGGTTGCGCCACTGGCCGTTGATGACCTCGTAGCCCATCTGCTCGTCCCGGTCGGAGTGCCCCATCCACACCGCCGTCGACATCTGCGGGACGTACCCGATGAACCAGGCGTGCATGTCCTCGTTCGCCGTGCCCGTCTTGCCCGCGGACGGGCGCGGGGGGATGCGCGCGGTGGAGCCGGTGGAGTCCCACTCCGGGCCCATGACCGACTGGAGCGCGTAGTTCGCCGCGTTCGCGACGTCCTCCTCCAGCACCCGCTTGCAGTCCGAGGGCGGGACGGTGATCTCCTCACCGTTGCGGTCCTGCATCCGGGTGATGGCGACCGGCTCGCAGGCGATGCCGCCGGCGGCGAGCGTGGCGTAGGCGTTGGCCATCGACAGCGGGGTGACGGTGTTCGAGCCGAGGATCATCGCGGGGTTGTTCTGCAGCGGCTCCCCCGAGCCCGTCTCCACGCCCATGTCGGCGGCGATGCCGGTGATGGCGCACAGGTCCATCTGCTGCGCCATGACGACGAAGGAGGTGTTGATCGAGGTCCGGGTCGACTCGAGCACGGTCTCGCTGCCGCCGCCGAAGCCCTCGAGGTTCTTGGGCTCGTAGTTGTCGGCGTACTCCGGTGCGCAGGAGATCGTCCAGTCCCGCCTCGGGAAGAACCGGTTGGCGGAGTTCACCCGCTCCATGAGCGAGTGTCCCTCGCGCAGCCACTGGACGAGGGTGAAGACCTTGAACGTCGAACCGGACTGGAAGCCGGAGCCGCCGCCGTGGGACTGGCCGACGTTGTAGTTCACCTGGGTCGCGCGCGGGTCGGCCTCGGAGGCGACGCCGTAGCGGGTGTTCTGCGCCATCGCGTAGATGCGGCCGGTGCCGGGCTCGATCGAGGACAGCGCCATCGAGATGCCCGACGGGTCGTCGACAGGGACCGAGCCGACGAGGGCGTCGAAGGCCGCCTGCTGCTTGGCCGGGTCGAGCGTCGTGTGGATGGTGAGGCCACCGCGGTTGAGCAGCTGACGGCGGTCCTCGACGGTCTCGCCGTAGGCGTCGTTGCGAAGGATCTCGTTGACGACGTACTGGCAGAAGTAGGCGGCGTTGCCGGCGACGCCGCAGCCGCGCGGGGCCTCCTGGACGTCGAGCATGTCCGCGATCGGGATCGCCACGGCCTCGTCGTACTCGGCGCGGGAGATGAAGCCCTCGCGCAGCATCGTGCCGAGCACGGTGTTGCGCCGCTGCTGGGCGTTCTCCGGGTTGGTCACCGGGTCCCAGCGGGCCGGGGACTGGGTGATGCCTGCGAGCATCGCCGACTCGGCGATGCTGAGGTCGGCCGCCGACTTGTTGAAGTAGTGGTGCGCGGCCGCCTCGACACCCCACTGGGAGGGGCCGAACTGCGCGATGTTGAGGTAGCCGGTGAGGATCTCGTCCTTGGTCCGCACCTGCTCGAGCGCGATCGCGAGGCGGGCCTCACGGAGCTTGCGCGCGATCGTCGTCTCGGTGGCTGCCTGGTAGAGCTCGGGGTCGTTGAGGACCCGGCTCTCCTCGATCTGCACGTTCTTCACGTACTGCTGGGTGAGCGTCGAGGCACCCTCGAGGTCACCCCCGGTGATGTTGCGGACGGTGGCGCGCAGGATGCCGTCCGGGTCGACCCCGCCGTGCTCGTAGAAGCGGTGGTCCTCGACGGCGACGACCGCGTCCTTCATGTGCTGGGAGATCTCGTCGAAGCCGACGACGATGCGGTTCTCCGCGAAGAAGGTCGCCAGGACGTTGCCGTCCGCGTCGAGCATGACGCTCTGCTCGGAGGGCTCGTCGATCTCCAGCTCGGTGGGCAGGTCGTCGAACAGGTCGGTGGTCGCGTTCCCGACGGCCCCCACCGAGCCGACGGCCGGCAGCAGCAGGCCCGCGGTGAGAAGTCCGCCCGCGATGGCGATGAGCAGGAAGGCGATCATCATCGCGACGAGCTGGACGGGTCGGACGGCGCGCCCGCGCGGCGAAGGACGTGAGGCCATTGCTCCAGAGTAAGGGGCGGGCACCGTGAGGCGTCGAGGCCGTGGGTCATTTCACCTGGTGTCTCCACGAGATCTCCATGTCACCCCTAGGTCACGTTTCCTCTAAGGCCCTTCCTAGGGACCGCCAAGTGGGGTTACGGTTGCGCGAACATCGGCGGCAAGGACGCCGCGACGACGCAGGAGGTGGGGATGAGCTCCTTCGAGGACCAGACGTGGGCGGCACGCGCAGCGTGCCGTCAGGTCGAGCCGGACGAGTTGTTCGTACGAGGTGCGGCCCAGCGGGCCGCACGGGAGCTGTGCTTCAGGTGTCCGGTGCGCATGGAGTGCCTGGCGGACGCCCTGGACGCGCACGTGACGTTCGGGGTGTGGGGCGGTCTGACGGAGCGGGAGCGGCGGGCGCTGCTCCGCCGCTACCCCGAGGTCGCGTCGTGGACGGAGCGGCTGAAGGACGAGGACGACGACGTCATGGCAGAGCTTCGCGCGGAGCGGGCTCCCCGCATCCTCGCGAAGATCCGCCAGGCCTAGGATGACGGGATGACGACCTGGGAGTACGCAACGATTCCTCTGCTCATCCACAACACCAAGGCGATCCTCGACCAGTGGGGCGCCGACGGCTGGGAGCTCGTCCAGGTGGTGCCGGGGCCGTCGCAGAACCTCGTCGCCTACCTGAAGCGGCCCAAGCAGTGAGCGTGTCCGACCGGCTCCGCGAGCTCGGCCTGCGCCTGCCGGCGGTCCCGCTGCCGGTGGCCAACTACGTGCCCGCGGTGCGCCACGGCGACTTCGTGTGGACCTCGGGCCAGCTGCCGATGGTCGACGGGGCGCTGCCGGTCACCGGCAAGGTCGGCGACGGGGAAGGGCTGGTGACGCCGCAGCAGGCGCAGCAGCTCGCCCGCACCGCCGCCCTCAACGGTCTTGCGGCGATCGCCGCGACGGTCGGGAACCTCGACGTCGTCGTCCGCGTCGTCAAGGTCGTGGGCTACGTTGCGAGCGACCCGTCCTTCACCGGCCAGCCCGGCGTGGTCAACGGTGCCTCGGACCTGCTCGGTGAGGTCTTCGGCGAGGCGGGCCTCCACGCCCGCAGCGCCGTCGGGGTGAGTGCGCTGCCGCTCGACGCCCCCGTCGAGATCGAGCTCGTCGTCGCCCTCCGCTGACCGCCCCCTCCGCCGACAGCCGAGTTCCTCGCGACAGCGGAGTTCCTGCCGGCAGCCGAGTTCCTCGCGACAGCGGAGTTCCTGCCGACAGCCGAGTTCCTCGCGACAGCGGAGTTCCTGCCGACAGCCGAGTTCCTGCCGACAGCCGAGTTCCTCGCGACAGCCGAGTTCCTCGCGACAGCCGAGTTCCGTGCATGACAGAACCCGCCGACAGTGCGGCCCTCGTCCCGGGTGACCGGGCGGGAACCGTACTCTCGGCGGGTTCTGTCGTGCTCAGCGGGCGCGGCGCTTGAGCCGCTCCAGGTCGAGGATCTGGACGGCGCGGCCCTCGAGCCGGATCCAGCCGCGGGCGATGAAGTCCGCGAGGGACTTGTTCACCGTCTCGCGCGAGGCACCGACGAGCTGGGCCAGCTCCTCCTGCGTGAGGTCGTGCGCGACGCGCAGGCCGTCGGGCGTCTGCTCGCCGAAGCGGACCGACAGGTCGAGCAGCGCCTTGGCCACGCGGCCGGGCACGTCGGAGAACACGAGGTCGGCGAGCGCCTCGTTGGTGCGACGCAGCCGGTGGGCGAGCGCGCGCAGCATGTGCTTGGCGAGCTCGGGCCGGGTGTCGATGAGGTGCATGAACGGGTCGTGCTGGAGCTCGAGCAGCCGGGTCGTCGCGACGGCGGTGGCCGTCGCGGTGCGCTCGCCGGGCTCGAAGAGGGTGAGCTCGCCGAGGAGCTCGCCCGGGCCGAGGATGGCCAGGAGGTTCTCCCGGCCGTCGCTGGAGCGGTGCCCGAGCTTGATCTTGCCCTCGATGACGAGGTACAGGCGGTCACCCGGGTCTCCCTCGTGGAAGAGGGTCTCCCCGCGGCGCAGGCTGACCTCCTGCATGGCCTCGCGCAGGGCCGCGCGGGCCTCGTCGTCGAGAGCCGCGAAGAGGGGCACAGAACTGATCGCGGAGTCGTCCACGGTGGCTTCCCATCTGTCGGTGTATCGGCGGGCTGCCAGGCCCTGGCGTCCATCCTGCCACCGAGTCCGCAGAACTGCCCGTAACCTGGCGCGATGAGCAGCGACCGGACAGGGCTCGGACGTCCTCCGGCGCCCGCCGTCGAGGTCGACGACCGCCTCACGGAGCAGTGGCCCGACGCCCGGTGCGAGCTCGACTTCACCACCCCGTTCGAGCTCCTCGTCGCCACCGTGCTGTCCGCCCAGACCACCGACGTCAGGGTCAACCAGGTGACCCCGGAGCTGTTCCGGCGCTGGCCCGGCCCCGCCGGGCTCGCGGCCGCCAGCCAGGAGGAGCTGGAGCAGGTGCTGCGGCCGCTCGGCTTCTTCCGGGCCAAGGCGACGTCTCTGCGTGGCCTCGCCGCGGCGCTGCTCGAGGAGCACGGGGGTGACGTGCCCGCCGACATCGACGCGCTCGTCCGCCTGCCCGGCGTGGGGCGCAAGACCGCCAACGTCGTCCTCGGCAACGCGTTCGGGATCCCGGGGATCACCGTCGACACGCACGTCGGCAGGCTCGCGCGCCGGCTCGGGTGGAGCACCGAGAAGGACGCGGTCAAGGCGGAGCGGGACATCGCCGCCGTCCTGCCGCGGGAGCGGTGGACGATGGCGTGCCACCGCCTGATCTTCCACGGCCGCCGGGTCTGCCACTCCCGCAAGCCCGCCTGCGGGGCGTGCGTGCTCGCCGACCTGTGTCCGAGCTACGGCGTCGGGGAGACGGACCCGGAGGCGGCCGAGGCGCTCGTCAAGCTCCCGGAGTAGCGGCGTTACGCGCCCGAGGAGCTCGGCTGTCGCGCGGAACTCCGCTGTCGGCACGAACTCCGCTGTCGCGCGGAACTCGGCTGTCGGCACGAACTCGGCTCTCGCGCGGAACTCGGCTCTCGTGCGGAACTCGGCTGTCGGCACGAACTCCGCTGTCGTGCGGAAGTCGGCTGTCGGCGGAGGGGAGGGGGAGGGGGAGGGGAGGGTGGCTAGTCGGGGAGGGTGGCGAGGAAGTCGAGGAGCAGGGCGGAGACCTCGTCCGGGGCCTCCTCCGGGAGGAAGTGGCCCGCCTCCGGGACGACGGCGGTGCGCAGCGGGCCGCGCACGTGCTGGGCGTCGGAGGCGAAGGCCGCCGACGGCGTGAAGCGGTCGGCGCCGCCGCGCACGCTGAGCACGGGCACGGTCGCCGGGCTCGCCATCGCGGCGAGGTAGCGGCGGCCCGCCGGTCGCGGCGTCGAGCGCACGAGCCAGCGCAGGTGCTCGAGCGTCGTGTGCGCGACCGAGGGCAGGCGCACCCCGGCCCGATAGCTGCGCAGCTCGTCCTCGGGCAGCACCCGCCCGGGTGCGGAGGCGTCGGTGAGCAGACGGTCGACGAGGTTGCCGTGGCGCAGTGCACGCTCCGGGAACCACGGCGCCTGGATCCTGGTGAGGAAGACCCGCGCGCGGACCCCCAGGTGGTTGTTCGGGCGCAGCAGCGGCACCGGGTGGGGCGCGCCGAGGACGACGACGGCGCGGGTCGTCCGCGGCTCGAGGACGGGCATCGACCACGCGAGCAGGCCACCGAGGTCGTGCCCGACGACGACGGCGTTCTCGTGCCCGAGGGAGCGGACCACCCCGCCGACGTCGGCGGTGAGCACCTGCATGGCGTGTCCGGTGGGCGGCTTGTCCGAGCCGCCGAAGCCGCGGATGTCCATCGCCGCGACCCGGTAGCCGGCCTCGGCCAGCGCGCGGACCTGCGCGCGCCAGGCCCACCAGAACTGCGGGAACCCGTGGAGGAGCACGACGAGGTCACCGCCCTCCGGTCCCGCGAGGACGACGTGGAAGCGCGCGCCGTTGGCCGCGACGAACCGGTGCTCCCACGGTCCGTCCTGCCACAGCGAGTTCTCAAGGGGTGCCACGACGAGTGAGCCTAGCCCCCGGGCATGCCGGAGCCCGGTCCCCGCTCACGGGAACCGGGCTCCGAGGGAGTGACTAGGTCGCCATTCCGGCGGAGATCTGCTCCATGACCGAGGAGTCGGCCAGCGTCGTCACGTCCCCGATCGCCCGGTGCTCCGCGACGTCGCGCAGGAGGCGGCGCATGATCTTGCCCGAGCGGGTCTTCGGCAGCTCGGCGACGACGAGGATCGAGCGCGGCTTGGCGATCGGCCCGATCGTCTTGGCAACGTGCGCGCGCAGCTCGGCGATGTGCTGCTCGGCCCCCTCGGTGCTCGCGGCCGCGGCCGCCTCACCGCGCAGGATGACGAACGCGACGACGGCCTGGCCGGTCGTGTCGTCACTGGCGCCGACGACGGCGGCCTCGGCGACCGTCGGGTGGGAGACGAGCGCGGACTCGATCTCCGTGGTCGAGAGACGGTGGCCGGAGACGTTCATGACGTCGTCGACCCGGCCGAGGACCCACAGGTCGCCGTCGGCGTCCTTCTTCGCGCCGTCGCCGGCGAAGTAGATGCCGGGGAAGCGCGACCAGTAGGTGTCCTTGAAGCGCTGCTCGTCGCCCCAGATGCCGCGGAGCATCGAGGGCCACGGCTCGGTGAGGACGAGGTAGCCGCCCGAGCCGTCGGGGACGGACTCGCCCATCTCGTCGACGACGTCGGCGACGATGCCGGGCAGCGGCGTCTGGGCCGACCCGGGCTTGGCGGCGGTGACGCCGGGCAGCGGGGAGATCATGATCGCCCCGGTCTCCGTCTGCCACCACGTGTCGACGACGGGCGTGCGGTCCCCGCCGATGACGCGGCGGTACCAGACCCACGCCTCGGGGTTGATCGGCTCGCCGACCGACCCGAGGACACGCAGGGAGGAGAGGTCGAAGCGGCCCGGCTCCTCCTCGCCCCACTTCATGCACGTGCGGATCGCCGTCGGGGCGGTGTAGAGGATGGAGACCTTGTACTTCTCCACGATCTCCCACCAGCGGCCCTTGTGCGGGGTGTCGGGGGTGCCCTCGTACATCACCTGGGTGGCGCCGTTGAGGAGCGGCCCGTACGTCACGTACGAGTGGCCGGTCACCCAGCCGATGTCGGCGGTGCACCAGTAGACGTCGGTCTCGGGCTTGAGGTCGAAGACGTTGCGGTGGGTGTAGGCCGACTGCACGAGGTAGCCGCCCGTCGTGTGGAAGATGCCCTTGGGCTTCCCGGTCGTGCCCGAGGTGTAGAGGATGAACAGCGGGTGCTCGGCCTCGACGTCGACGGGCGCGTGGTCGGTGCCCTGGCGGGGGACGATCTCCTCCCACCAGACGTCGCGGCCCTCGGTCCACGCGACGTCCTGGCCGGTGCGGCGCACGACGAGCACCTTCTCCACGGGGGTGTCGCCGCGCTCGAGCGCCTCGTCCACCGCCGGCTTGAGGGCGCTCGCCTTGCCGCGCCGGTAGCCACCGTCGGAGGTGATGACGACCTTGGCCTCGGCGTCGTTGATCCGTGTGTGCAGCGCCTCGGCGGAGAACCCGCCGAAGACCACCGAGTGCGGCGCGCCGAGGCGGGCGCAGGCGAGCATCGCGACGACGGCCTCGGGGATCATCGGCAGGTAGATCGCCACCCGGTCACCGGTCCGCACGCCGAGCTCGGCGAGCGCGGACGCCGCGCGGGCGACCTCGTCGCGCAGCTCGGCGTAGGTGATCGTGCGGGTGTCACCCGGCTCTCCCTCCCAGTGGATCGCGACCCGGTCCCCGTGCCCCGCCTCCACGTGCCGGTCGACGGCGTTGTAGGCGGCGTTGAGCCGACCGTCGCCGAACCAGCGCGCCCGTGGGGCGTCGGACCAGTCGAGGACCTCGGTGAAGTCCGTCGACCAGGAGAGCAGCTCGCGCGCCTGGTCGGCCCAGAAGCCGAGCCGGTCGGCGGCGGCCTGCTCGTACAGGTCCGCGGTGGCGTTCGCCTGCGCGGCGAACTCGGGGCTCGGCGGGAAGCGGCGCTCCTCGACGAGCAGGTTCTCCAGGCCCCCGGCTTCGGTGGAACCGGTCGCGGCGCTGGTGTGGTCAGCCATGGTCAATCCTCCGGACGACGTTGTTCGTAGCATCGCCGGTGCCCCCGTCTATGGCCGGGATCACATCGGCACGTCCCCGAAATGTACCCGCCCGGCCCGGTTCGTCCCATCCGCCTCCGCGGTGCGGGTGGGCACCGACCCTCTGTGCCCTGGTACCTTGCCGGTCGGTCACGGCGTCGTGACCTGTGTCACTGAGAAGGGGGAAACATGACAGGTGACCCGAAGGGTCAGCAGCCGCACGGGGGCGCACCGCCTGCCGCCGGCGTCGGGGGGCCGGCCCAGGTGACCCCGGAGGAGTTCCGGGCGGTCCAGGGGTCGGCGGAGTTCGCCGGGCTGCGCAGCAGCTTCCGCGCCTTCGCCTTTCCGATGACCGCCGCGTTCCTCGTCTGGTACCTGGCCTACGTCCTGCTCTCGACCTACGCGGAGGGCTTCATGTCCACGCCGGTGGTCGGCAACCTCAACCTCGGGCTGCTCGTCGGCCTGGGCCAGTTCCTCAGCACGTTCCTCATCACGTGGGCCTACGTGCGCCACGCGAACCGGTCCCTGGACCCCGTGGCCTCCCGGCTGCGGGCCGAGCTGGAGGGGGATGCCTGATGGACGTCGGCAACCCCTGGGTGAACATCGGGATCTTCCTCGTCTTCGTCGTCGTCACCCTCGTCATCGTCATCCGGGTCTCCCGCACGACGACGTCGGTCGGCGACTTCTACCACGGCGGCCGCAGCTTCTCCGGCCGGCAGAACGGCGTCGCCATCGCCGGCGACTACCTGTCCGCGGCCTCGTTCCTCGGCATCGTCGGTGCCGTCGCGCTCTACGGGTACGACGGCCTGCTCTACTCCGTGGGCTTCCTCGTCGCCTGGCTGGTGGCGCTGCTGCTCGTCGCCGAGCCGCTGCGCAACACCGGCAAGTACACGATGGCCGACGTCCTCAGCTTCCGGATGCGCCAGCGCCCGGTGCGCACGGCGGCGGCCACCTCGACCCTGGCGATCACGTTCTTCTACCTGCTCGCCCAGATGGCGGGTGCGGGAGCGCTCGTCTCGCTGCTGCTCGGCGTGGACAGCAAGGCGGGGCAGTCGGCCGTCATCGCCGTCGTCGGCGCGCTCATGATCGTCTACGTGATGATCGGCGGGATGAAGGGCACCACGTGGGTGCAGATCATCAAGGCGGTGCTGCTCATCGCCGCCGTCGGTGTCATGACCGTGTGGATCATGGCCGTCAACGGCTTCAACCTCAGCGAGCTCCTCGGCCGGGCGGTGGACTCCCACCCGGACGGCACCGCGATCCTCGAGCCGATGCTCCAGTACGGCACCTCGGGGACGACGAAGATCGGCTTCGTCTCCCTCGCGATCGCGCTCGTCTTCGGCGCCGCCGGTCTGCCGCACGTGCTCATGCGCTTCTACACGGTGCCGACCGCCAAGGACGCGCGGAAGTCGGTCGTCTGGGCGATCGCCCTCATCGGCTTCTTCTACCTGTGCACCCTCGTGCTCGGGTACGCGGCGACCTACCTCGTCGGGGTCGACACGATCCGCAACGCGCCGGGCGGGTCGAACGCCGCCGCCCCGGCGCTGGCCTACGAGCTCGGCGGGACCCTGCTGCTCGGCATCGTCGCCGCGGTCGCGTTCGCGACGATCCTCGCCGTCGTCGCGGGCCTCACCATCACCGCCTCGGCGTCCTTCGCCCACGACGTCTACAACGGCGTCCTCAAGGAGGGCAAGGCCACCCCGGAGAACGAGGTCAAGGTGGCGCGGCGCACCGCCGTGGTCATCGGGGCGATCTCCATCCTCGGCGGCATCCTCGCCGCCGAGCAGAACGTCGCGTTCCTCGTCTCGCTCGCCTTCGCGATCGCGGCGAGCGCCAACCTGCCCTCGATCCTCTTCTCGCTGTACTGGAAGCGGTTCAACACGCGCGGGTCGACGTGGAGCATCTACGGCGGGCTGTTCAGCGCGCTGATCCTCATCGCGTTCTCGCCCGTCGTCTCCGGCTCGGAGACGGCGATGATCTCGGGCGTCGACTTCGCGTGGTTCCCGCTGACGAACCCCGCGATCGTCTCCGTGCCGCTGGGCTTCTTCCTCGGCTGGCTCGGCTCGGTCACCTCGAACGAGCACGACGAGGCGAAGCAGGCCGAGATGGAGGTCCGGTCGATGACGGGGGCAGGGGCCGAGCGCGCCGCCGGTCACTGACCAGGCCACCGGGACGGCGAGAGGGCCGGTGCGAGGGAGTCCCCGCGCCGGCCCTCTCGTCGCCGGTCTCAGGCGGTCTCGACGACGCGGGTGACCTCCCGGCGGCCCTTGCGGCGCGCGCCGTGGGAGACGACGCCGACGAGGACGAGGGTGAGGCCGGTGATGACGAGCCGGCCGGTGGCGCCGGAGGCGACGAGGTGGTGGGCGACGTTCCCGCCGAAGTCGCCGAAGCGGTCCAGCCAGGTGACGACGGGCTCGAGGATCTCCTGCGTCCACGTCGGGGCGGCGAGGAAGGGCACGCCGAGGACGACGACGAGGATGCCGGTGACGATCGCCCCCACCGAGCTCCACCGCGCGGCGAGGAGGACGACGGCGAGCACGAGGAGGCCCCCGGCGAGCTCGAGCAGCGCGGCGATGTTGAGGTTGCCGGTGTCCCACGGGTTGCGGGCGGGCAGCGTGAGGCGCGCGCCGGCGTCGGCCAGCAGGTACCAGGCCACGGGCGTGAGCAGCAGGGTCACGAGGATGGTGAGCACGTGCGCGCCGGCCCGCGACGGCGGGCGGGTGACGGCGGTCGTCCCGTCGAGGACGACGTCGCGGCGGCTGCGGCCCGTGGGTTCGGCGGCCGGGGTGGACGAGGTGGTCGCGGCGGCGCCGGCCCCTCCGATCCAGGCGCCCGACGACTCGTCGCGGGCGTCGTCGTCGGTGGTCGTGGGCGTCTCGTCGGCGGCGACCGGCACCTGCGTGGTGGGGGCGGCCTCCTCGACGGGACGGCGCTCGCCGGTGAGGTAGCCGGCGCTGTGGTGCTCGGCCAGGCCGGAGCGGGGCACGGGGCGCTCGGCCTCGTGGACCCCGGACTCGCCGGCCTCCCGGATGTCGAAGGTGCTCGTCACGGTCGAGTCCGGGTCGACGTCGCGGCCGGGCTCGGGCCCCTCGGCCGGGACCGGACGGGTGTCCTGCTCGTCCCACCGGGGCTCGGGCCCAGGCTCGGACGGGGCCGGGTCGGCCGGCACGGCGTCGTAGGCAGGCGCGGCGTCGTAGGCGGCGGTGTCCTCGGGCGGCGCCGGGTCGTAGGCGGCGGTGTCCTCGGGCGGCGCCGGGTCGTAGGCGGCGGCGTCCTCGGGCGGCGCCGGGTCGTAGGCGGCGGTGTCCTCGGCCGGCTCGTCGTTCACGGCGGGCTGCACGGCCGTCGGCTCCTCGTAGGGGCTGTCCGGCTCGGCCGGGCGGCCTGCCTGGTCCGTGCCCGGGGGCTCGGCCGGCTCGTAGGGGTTCTCGCGCTCACTGGGCTGGTTCGACACGTCGGCCTCCTCGGTCTGCGGTCCTCAACGTAGCGAGAGAGGGCCGGGAGGCGCGGGGCGGCGCGCCGAGAGGGGTCAGGCCCGTCGCCGGCCGGTCCTCCGGGCGAGCACGAGAGCGAGGGCAGCGGCGAGCGTGAGGGCGGCCGCCACGGGCACCCGGCGCCGGGGGCGCAGCCGCACGGGGCGGGTGAAGTCCCGGACCTGCCAGCCGTTGGCGGCGGCGTGCCGACGCAGCGCGCGGTCCGGGTTGACCGCGACGGGGCGGCCGACGGCCTCGAGCATCGGCAGGTCGGTGATCGAGTCGCTGTAGGCGTGGCTGGAGGCGAGGTCGTAGCCGCGCTCCTCGGCGAGCTCACGGATCGCGCTCGCCTTCGTCGGTCCGTAGGCGTAGAACTCCAGCCGGTCGGTGAAACGCCCGTCGGCGACGACGGGACGGGTGGCGATGACGTGGTCCGCGCCGAGGAGCCCGGCGATCGGCCGGACCACCGCCTCGCTCGAGGCCGAGACGATGACGACGTCCTCCCCGGCGGCCTGGTGGGCGGCGATGAGCTCGACCGCCTCCAGGTACACGACCGGCCGGATGTACTCCTCGAGCGCGGCCGCGACGACCGCCTCGGTGTGCGCGGCGTCCCAGCCGTGGGAGATCTTCGCGAGGCGGTCCTTCATCCGCTCGGTCTGGTCGTGGTCCGCGCCGAAGGAGAGGTAGCCGAGCTGGGCGTGCAGCCCGCGCAGCGCCCCGGTGCGGGTGAGCAGGCCGCCGTCGAGGAAGGCGCGGGACAGCGCGAAGGACGACGAGCCGGCGATGACGGTCTTGTCCAGGTCGAAGAACGCCGCCGGGCGTGGTGTGCGTGTCACAGGGCCTCCCCGCCCGAGCCTAACCGGAGCCCGGGCCTGGGACTTCCGCCCCCTCGTGTCCACCAGGTGAGACCTACTCTCGGCGTGAACGGTCGCCTATGGCTACATTCGCGGGCACCACCGGCCGCGGTGGGCGATCGAGAGGGGTAGCGATGACAGAACGGACGAGCGCGCCCGCCCGCGAGCAGTGGACGGGACAGTACGGCTTCATCCTCGCGGCGATCGGCTCCGCCGTGGGGCTCGGGAACATCTGGCGCTTCCCCGGGGTGGCCTACGAGAACGGTGGGGGTGCCTTCCTCATCCCGTACATCGTCGCCCTCCTCACCGCGGGTATCCCGATCCTCCTGCTCGACTACTCCCTCGGGCACCGCTACCGCGGCTCCGCGCCGACCGTCTTCCGCCGCCTGGGCCGCAGGTTCGAGCCGCTCGGCTGGTTCCAGGTGGCGATCTCCTTCGTCATCGCGACGTACTACACGGTGATCATCGTCTGGGCGATCCGGTACATCGGGTTCTCCGTCGACCTGGCCTGGGGCGACGACCCCACCGGCTTCCTCATCGGCGACTTCCTGCGCTACAGCGGCCCCGGCCTGAGCACCGACTTCGTCGGCGGCATCTTCTGGCCGATGCTCGTCCTGTGGGTCATCACCCTCCTCGTCCTCGGCCTGGGCGTGGCGCGCGGCCTGGAGCGGGTCAACCGGATCTTCCTGCCGCTGCTCGTCATCCTCTTCGCGATCATGGTCGTGCGGGCACTGTTCCTCGAGGGCGCCGCCGAGGGCCTCAACGCCTTCTTCACCCCGAACTGGGAGGCGCTGAGCGACCCCAACGTGTGGATCGCCGCCTACAGCCAGATCTTCTTCTCGCTGTCGATCGCCTTCGGCATCATGATCACGTACTCGAGCTACCTGCGCCGCCGCTCGAACGTCACGCCCACCGGCTTCGTCGTCGCGTTCGCCAACTCCTCCTTCGAGCTCCTCGCGGGCATCGGCGTCTTCGCCACGCTCGGGTACATGGCCGCCCAGCAGGGCATCGGGGTGGGCGAGCTGGAGAACCTCACCGGCGTCATGCTCAGCTTCGCGACGTTCCCGCAGATCGTGTCGATGATGCCGGGCGGGCCGATCTTCGGGATCCTCTTCTTCACCTCGCTCACGCTCGCGGGCTTCACGTCCCTCATCTCCATCCTCCAGGTGGTCTCCGCCGCCTTCCAGGAGAAGTTCGGGCTCAGCCGTGTCCAGGCGACCGTCTACATCGGCGGGTTCGCCGCGGTCATCTCTCTCGCGCTGTACTCCTCGACCTCCGGCCTGGCGATCCTCGACACGGTGGACAAGTACACGAACGAGGTGGGCGTCGTCGTCTCGGCGATCCTCACCTGCATCGTCGTGACGCTCGGCGCCCGCAAGCTGAGCGAGCTGCGGGCCCACCTCAACGCCGTGTCCACCGGCCACGTCGGCCGGTGGTGGAGCCTGCTCGTGGGCATCGTCGTCCCGCTCGCGCTGCTCGGCATGCTCGTCTCCAGCCTGCGGACGCTGTTCGCCGAGCCCTACAGCGACTACCCGTGGACCTTCCTCACGATCGCGGGCTGGGGCACCGTCGGCCTCATCGTCGTCGCGGCCGTGTTCCTCACCCTCGTCCCGTGGCGTCGTCCGGTGGACGAGTTCACGCCCGAGCCGCCCGTCCTCCAGGAGGTGGGTCGATGACCCCGCTCGCCATCACGTCCATGATCATCGCCATGCTCGTCATCTGGGGCGGGCTCGTCGTCGCGGTCACCTTCCTCGCGCGCAACCCGCTCCCGCCGGAGGACGACGACACCGCTCCCGGGTACGACCGCACCTCGCCCACGCGGTAGGGCCGCGGGCCGCCTGCGGAGGCGGCCCGCGCTCCTGGCGGTCGGGGTTTGTCCCCAGCACACGCCCGCGGCGCGGCGCTCCCCAGGGGCGCCGCGCCGCGCCCGTCGGTGACCCGCCCCGGGGGATCCTCGGAGCGAGCCGAGGCGGAGGGGCACCATGGGCAACGAGCGGGCAGCACTGCGGTCGGGCGACCGGCACGTCGTCGAGCGGGTGCGCCGGCTGTGCGCCCTCGCCGGGCTCGCGCTCGACGTCCTGCCACCCGGGAGCGACCCGCCGGCCGCCGCCGTCCTCGTCGACGACCGGACCGACCCCGTCGGTCCCTCCTGGGTGCATGCCGCCGGGACCACCCAGGTGGTGGAGCTCGGCCCCGAGACGGGCATGCTCCACCTGCCGGAGGACGCCGAGACCCTGCTCGGTCTCCTCGGGCGGGCGGCCGCACCGCGCCGGGCCCGCGTCGTCGGCGTCGTCGGCGCGGTCGGCGGCGTCGGTGCCTCGGCGCTCGCCGCCGCCACGGCACGCCTGGCCGTCCGCGCCGGGCACACGAGCGCGCTCGTCGACCTCGACCCCGCCGGTGGCGGGTTCGACGTCCTCCTCGGCATCGAGCACGACGCCGGGCCCCGCTGGGCGGACGTGCTCGGGGAGCGCGGGGGCTTCCCGCCGGACCGGCTCCTGGCCGCGCTGCCGACCTGGCACGGCGTGCGGGTCCTGTCCTCCGACGTCCGCGGCGGGGTCGCCCTCGCCGACCAGGTCGCGCTCGACGCCGTCGCCGCGCTCACCCGCGCCGCCGACGCCGTCGTCCTCGACCTGCCGCGGGCCGTGCTCGCCCCGGACGCCGCGCCCGACTGGCTGACCCTGTGCGGCGCCGTCGTGCTCGTCACCGGCTGTGACACCCGGTCGGCGGCCGCCGCGGCCGCGGCGGCGGGCCGGCTCAC
>NZ_VDFS01000045.1:38240-86944 GCF_006151955.1 Georgenia sp. 311
CTGCCCGGCGACGTCGCGGAGGCCACCGGGCTGCCGCTCGGCGCGGTGATGCGGCCCGAGCGGGCCTTCACGGCGGGCGTCGAGCGCGGGCTGTCGCCCGGCGACCAGCGCCGCGGCCCGCTCCTGGCCACGGCGCGGCGCCTCCTGCGTCCGCTTGGACTGGCCTCGTGACCACCGTCCCCGAGCTGCGCGCCGCCCTCGCCCGGGCCCCGACGCGCGGCGTGACCGTGGGCAGCGCGGTGGCGGCCAGCGCGCCGGTGGCCGCGCAGGGCTGGCGGGCGCTGCTCGACCTCGAGGCCAGGGCTCGCGCCGAGCTCGTCGGCGCCGGCCCGCTGCAGGACCTCCTCGAGGACCACAGCGTCACCGACGTCCTGGTCAACGGTCCCGGCGGCGTGTGGGTCGACCGCGGTCGCGGTCTCGTTCGCACCGGGCTCGACCTCGGGCAGGAGACCGACGTGCGGGCCCTGGCCGGCCGCCTCGCCGCGGCGTGCGGGCAGCGGCTGGACGAGGCGTGCCCCGTCGTCGACGGCGCCCTGCCCGACGGCACCCGGCTCCACGCCGTCCTGCCGCCGCTGTCCGCCGACGGCACGCTCATCAGCCTGCGCACCCAGCGCGGCCGGGCGCTGTCCGTCGGCGAGCTCGTCGCGGGTGGGACCGTCGCCCCGGCGCTCGCCGACGTGCTGCGCGGACTCGTCGCCACCCGGGCGAACGCCCTCGTCAGCGGGGCCGCCGGGGCCGGCAAGACGACGCTGCTCGCCGCCCTGCTGTCCACCGTGGGACCGCACGAGCGGATCGTGTGCATCGAGGAGGCCGTGGAGCTGCGGCCGGACCACCCGCACGTCGTCCACCTCCAGGTGCGCCGGCCGAACGTCCAGGGCGTCGGCGGGGTCGACATGGCCGACCTCGTCCGGGCGGCGATGCGGATGCGGCCCGACCGGCTCGTCCTCGGGGAGTGCCGCGGGGCGGAGGTCCGCGAGGTACTCGGCGCCCTCAACACCGGCCACGACGGCGGCTGGGCCACCGTCCACGCCAACGCCCCGGCCGACGTCCCCGCCCGGCTCCTCGCGCTCGGGTCGCTCGCCGGGCTGGGGGAGCACGCCGTGGCGGTCCAGGCGGTCAGCGCCCTCGACGCCGTCCTCCACGTCAGCCGCACCGACGGCGCCCGGCGGCTCACGGAGATCGGCGTCCTCACCCGGCGGGACGGTGACCTCGTGTGCGACACGGCGCTGCGGGTCACTCCCCGGGGCGAGGTCCGCGAGGGCCCGGCGTGGCCGGCGCTCGCCGACCGGCTCGACCGCCGGGAGCCGCCGTGAGTCCCGCCCTGGCGCTCCTCCTCACCGCGCTCGCCGTCCTCGCCCGCGTGCCGGGCCGTCCCCCGCCCGGGCGGACCCGCCCCGTGGGCCCGGTCCGGCTGCGGCGGGTGCGGCGGCGACGCCCGCCCGACCTCGCCGTCGTCGTCACCGAGGTGGCGAGCAGGCTGCGTGCCGGTGCCCCGCCGGCGGAGGCCTGGGCGCACGCCGTCGACCGTGCCCTGGGACCGAGCGGGGAGCCGGGCGACGCGCTCGTCCGGCTCGAGCGCCGGTGCGCGCGCGACCCGCGCACCGCGGGCGCCGTGCGCACCGTGGTCGCCGCCGACCGGCTCACCGAGGAGCTGGGCGCGCCGCTCGCCACCGTGCTCGACCGCTGCGCCGCGACGCTCACCGAGGCCGAGCAGGCCCGCGACGCCCGGCGGGTCGCGCTCGCCGGACCTCGCTCGACGGCCCGCATCCTCGCCGGCCTGCCGTTCCTGGGCCTGCTGCTCGGCGTGGGGCTCGGCGCCGACCCGTGGGGAGCGGCGCTGGACGGCGGCTGGGGGACGGCGAGCGTGCTCCTCGGGCTCGGCCTGCTCCTCGCGGGCCGCCGCTGGACGCGGGCGCTCGTCGGCGCCGCGGAACGGCCGTCCGGCGCGGGTGGGCGACGCGCGGCCCGCCGTGCGCGACTCCCTGCCGGGTCCCTGCCGTGAGCCCGGTGCTCCTCGTGGTCCTCGCGCTGCTCGCGGCGGCCGGGTGGGCGGCGCCCCGCCCTGGTCCTCAGCGCCCGGGGCACCGCCGCCCGCGACGGGTGGTGGCGGCCGAGGAGTGCGACCCGGCCGTCCTGCTCGACCTCCTCGACGTCGCCCTCGCCGCCGGGACGTCGGTCCCCGGCGCCCTCGAGGCCCTCGGGTCCGCGGTCGCGCCCGACCCCGCGGCCGGGCCCCTGCGCGCGGCGGGTGCCTCGCTGCGGCTCGGCGGCGGCTGGCGGGAGGCGTGGGAGCCGTGCCCGCCGCAGCTCCTCCCGCTCGCCGAGGCCCTGGAGCCGGCCTGGAGCGACGGCGTCGACCCCTGCCCGCTCGTACGGCAGGCGGCGGCGACGATCCGCTCCCGGCGCCGCCGGGACTCCCAGGAGGCTGCCGAGCGGCTCGCCTCCCGGCTCGTCCTGCCGCTCGGGCTGTGCTTCCTGCCCGCGTTCGTGCTGCTGGCGATGGCGCCGGTGCTGCTCTCCGGAGTCGGGGCGCTCCTCGGTCCGTGACGGCGCCGTTGGCCCACAGCGCGGCGCCGGGCCACCGCCGCCCACAGCAGCGGGTCCGGGCCCGGCGGGCCCCGCGCCGCGGGACACACAGTGGGCCCGAGCCGGCTGGCAGGCAGCCGACCGACGAAGGGAGACCATCATGCGTTGGGCACGAACCGCGCGACGGGCGCTGGAGACCCGCTGGCGCACGCTGCGGCGTACGGCCGAGGCAGGCATGGCGACGGCCGAGTACGCGATCGCCACCCTGGCGGCCGCGGGCTTCGCCGGGCTGCTCCTGCTCATCCTGCGCAGCAACGAGGTGCGCGGCTTCCTCCTCGGCATCATCCGCCAGGCCCTGCAGGTGGGGTGAGATGCGCGCCGGTGCGGGGCGGCGTCCGCACCGACCGCGCGCCCGGGAGGAGCGCGGCTCGGTGACCGCCGAGCTCGCGCTCCTCCTCCCCGCGGTCGTCGTCGTCCTGCTCGTGTGCCTCACCCTCGGGGCCGCGGTCCTCGGTCAGGTGAGGTGCGCGGACGCGGCGCGGGCGGCCGCCCGGGCGGCGGCGATCGGGGAGCCGGCCGCCGTCGTGGCGGCCGTGGCGCGCGAGCTCGCCGGGCCGGAGGCCGACGTCACGGTGGCCGAGGACGGCGGTTGGGTGGAGGTCCGGGTGAGCCGGCAGGTCGCCTCGGACGTCCCCGGCCTCAGCGGGCTGCGCGCGGCGGCTGTGGCGCGGGCGTGGGTCGAGCCGGGGACCGGCCGGTGAGCGCACGCCGGGGCCGGGGCCGGGGCCGGGGCCACCGGGTCCGCCCGAGGACCGCCGGGCGGCTGCGGGACGAGCGCGGGTCGGGGACGGTGCTCGGCCTGGGACTCGTCGCCGTCGTCCTCGTGCTCGTCGTCGGGGCGGCGTCCCTCGGCCGGGTGGTCGCCGCCCGCGGGACGGCGCAGGTGGCGGCCGATCTCGCCGCGATCGCCGCCGCGCAGCGGTGGCACGGCCCGGGCGGGGGCGACCCGTGCGCGCTCGCGGCCGAGGTCGTCGCCGCGCACGGTGCCCGGCTGGAGCGCTGCGACCTCGGCGGGCAGGACGTCACGGTCGTGGCCGCGCGGGAGGTCGGGCCCGGGCTCACCGCGCGCGCGGTCGCCCGCGCCGGCCCTGCCGGGCGGAGCACGAAGGCAGGTCCGCCCCGGGCGCCCGGGACGCGGTCGCCGATGGTCAGTCGGGGCAGGCGGCGACGAGGAAGCGCAGCACGCGCACCGCCGCGGCCTTGTCGAGCGGGGAGTTGCCGTTGCCGCACTTGGGCGACTGCACGCAGCTGGGGCAGCCGTCGGCGCACGCGCAGCCGGCCACCGCCCCGAGCGTCGCGCGCAGCCACTCACCGGCGGCCCGGAAGCCCCGCTCGGCGAAGCCCGCGCCGCCCGGGTAGGCGTCGTGGACGAACACCGTCGGCAGGTAGGTGTCGGCGTGCAGCGCGGTGGACAGGCCGCCGAGGTCCCACCGGTCGCACGTGGCGACGATGGGCAGCAGGCCGATCGCCGCGTGCTCGGCGGCGTGCAGCGCGCCGGGCAGCACGTCGGGACCCACCCCCACCGCGGCGAGCGCCTCGGCGTCCACCGCCCACCACACCGCGCTCGTGTGCAGCACCCGCTCGGGCAGGTCGAGCGGGTAGGAGCCGACGATGTCCAGCCCCGGTACCCGGCGCCGGTCGTAGCCGGTCACCCGCGAGGTCACCTCGACCGCGCCGCGGGACCAGCGGACGGTGGCCCCGCCCGGGTGGGACCACTCGGCGTGCTCCTGCTCGTCGATGATCCGCACCGTCGTCGAGCTGCGCGGCTTGGTCCGGTAGGAGACCTCCGGCTCGGCGTGGACGAGGGCGACGTCGTCGGCGAGCGAGTCGACGACGAACGTGCGGCCCTGGTGGACGTACACCGCCCCGGGGTGGACGGTCGCGTCGGCGCGCGAGCCGTCGACCGTCCCGAGCACCGTCCCCGTCCCGCTCTCGACGACCTGCACCGGCTGCCCGCCACCGCCGCGCAGGTCGGTGAGGGAGGAGGGGGACTCGGGACGGGCGAGGTTCCAGAACCAGCCTCTGGGGCGGCGGCGCAGGAGGTCCACCGAGACGAGGTGGCGCAGCAGCGCGTCGTCGGTGAGCCCGAAGCGCGGCAGGTCCGCCTCGGTGAGCGGCACCTCGGCGGCAGCCGCGCACAGGTGCGGGGCGAGCACGTACGGGTTGGCCGGGTCGAACGTCGTCACCTCCACGGACTGCCCGAACACCGCCTCCGGGTGGTGGACGAGGTAGGCGTCCAGCGGGTCCTCCGAGGCGACGAGCACCGCCAGCCCGTCGCGCCCCGCGCGCCCCGAGCGGCCCGCCTGCTGCCACATCGACACGCGCGTGCCCGGCCAGCCGGTCATCACCACGGCGTCCAGGCCCGAGACGTCCACGCCCAGCTCCAGCGCGTTCGTCGTCGCGAGCGCGAGGAGGTCCCCCTCGCGCAGGGCGCGCTCGAGCTCGCGGCGCTCCTCGGGCAGGTACCCGCCCCGGTAGGCCGCCACCCGGTCGGCCAGCCCGGTCCCCACGAGCTGGTGCTGGACCTGCTCGGCGACCGCCTCGGCGCCGTAACGCGAACGGACGAACGCCAGGGTGCGCGCCCCCGAGCGCACGAACCGGGCGACGAGCGCCGCGGCCTCGCTCGCGGCGCTCCGGCGCGGCCCGGCGTCGTCGATCTCGGCCTGGTCCTCGGGCAGGTCCACGCCCTCACCGGGCCACTCGCGGCCCTCGCGGGTGAGGCCCGGCTGCCACAGCGCGATCGTGCGGGTCCCGCTCGGGGCCGTGTCCTCGACGACCGCGCTCACCTCCGCCGGGTCCACCCCGATGAGCCGCGCGCCGGTCGCCGCCGGGTCGCCCGTCGTCGCCGAGGCGAGCACGACCGTCGGACGCGCGCCGTAGTGCTCGGCCACCCGCAGCAGGCGTCGCAGCACGGCCGCGACGTGCGCGCCGAGCACCCCGCGGTAGGCGTGGCACTCGTCGACGACGACGAAGCGCAGCCCGCGCATGAGGCGCTGCCAGCGCCGGTGGCTCGGCAGCATCGAGAAGTGGAGGAAGTCGGGGTTGCTCAGCACGATGTCGGCGTGGTCACGGGCCCAGTCGCGCTCGGTGAGCGGGGTGTCGCCGTCGCACGTCGTCGCCCGCACGCCGCGCAGGCCGGCGGCGGTCAGCAGCCGCTCCAGGCCGGCGAGCTGGTCGGCCGCCAGCGCCTTCGTGGGGGAGAGGTACAGGGTGGTCGGGCGCCGGGTGTAGCCGGTGATCCGGCCGGCGTCGGGTCCCGCGGCCGCCTCGGCGCCCTGGCGCACGGCGCTGATCGCCGGTAGCCAGGCCGCGAGCGACTTGCCCGAGCCGGTCGCCGTCGCGATGACCGTGTGCCGTCCGGACCAGACCGACTCCGCCGCGGTCACCTGGTGCTCCCACGGCGCCTCGACCCCCAGACGCCGGTAGCCCGCCACGAGGTCGGGATCGGCCCACGCCGGCCACGGCGCGGTCCGCCCCGGTCGCGCCGGCACCCGTTCGACGTGCAGCAGCCTCCCGTCGTCCCCGCCGAGCCGGCGCAGGAGGGGAAGGAGGTCGGTCACCTCCCCATCATCGCCGACCGGGGAGGAGGTGCGCGTCCCGGCGCGGTACCGGAGAAGGAGCCGTCCTCGTCCGAGAGCGGGATTCTGTGCGCGCGGTGCGGAAGGGGGTCGGCAGGCCGTGCCGGGATGCGTAGACTCCCGCTGTCACTGGCGACCAACGGGTCGCACGAACGTCACCGTCGCGACCGTCGTCGTGCGCCGGTGCGCTGCCGAGGAGGGCGGATGCTCGTCGAGCTGAGTACGTCAAGTCTCGTGATCGCGGGGGTGATCGCGGGGATAGCGGTCCTCGCCCTGGGCGTCGCCGTCGTCCTGCGCCGCCAGGTGCTCGCCGCGGACGAGGGCTCCCCGCGGATGCGGGAGATCGCCCAGGCGATCCAGGAGGGCGCCAGCGCCTACCTCAACCGCCAGTTCCGCACCCTGGCGATCTTCGTCGTCGTCGTCTGCGCGCTGCTCTTCCTCCTGCCGGGTGACGGCGGGATCAAGGTCGGCCGCGCCGTCGCCTTCGTCCTCGGCGCCGGGTTCTCGGCCGCGATCGGCTACCTCGGCATGTGGCTCGCCACGCGCGCCAACCTGCGGGTCGCCGCCTCCGCGCAGCACCCCGACGGCCGCCGCGAGGGCGCCCGCATCGCCTTCCGCACCGGCGGCGTCGTCGGGATGTGCGTCGTCGGCCTCGGTCTGCTCGGTGCCGCCGGCGTCGTCCTCGTCTTCCGCGGCGACGCGCCCGCCGTGCTCGAGGGCTTCGGCTTCGGCGCCGCCCTCCTCGCGATGTTCATGCGCGTGGGCGGCGGCATCTTCACCAAGGCCGCCGACGTCGGCGCCGACCTCGTCGGCAAGGTCGAGCAGGGCATCCCCGAGGACGACCCCCGCAACGCCGCGACCATCGCCGACAACGTCGGTGACAACGTCGGTGACTGCGCCGGCATGGCGGCCGACCTCTTCGAGTCCTACGCCGTCACGCTCGTCGCCTCCCTCATCCTCGGCAAGGCCGTCTTCGGCGAGCAGGGCATGATCTTCCCGCTCATCGTCGCCGCCATCGGCGCGATCGTCGCCGTGCTCGGCGTCGCCATCACCCGGGTGAAGGGCGACGAGGACGGCCTCACCGCGATCTACCGCGGCTTCTACCTCTCCGCCCTCGCCGGCGTCGCGCTCGCCGCCGTCGCCGCGTTCGTCTACCTGCCGTCCACCTTCGGGGCGATCGACGGCGTGAGCGCCGAGCTCCTCGACCACACCGGGGACCCGCGGGTCATCGCCGCCGCCGCCGTCGCCATCGGCGTCGTGCTCGCCGGCGTCATCCTCTGGCTCACCGGCTACTTCACCGGCACCACCTCCAAGCCCACGCTCCACGTCGCGAGCACCTCGCGCACCGGCGCGGCCACCGTCGTCCTCTCGGGCATCGGGGTCGGCTTCGAGTCCGCCGTGTACACCGCCGGCATCATCGCCGCCGCCATCTGCGGGGTCTTCCTCCTCGCCGGCGGCTCGGTGTGGCTCTCCCTGTTCCTCGTCGCGCTCGCCGGGTGCGGCCTGCTCACGACGGTCGGCGTCATCGTCGCCATGGACACCTTCGGGCCGGTCTCCGACAACGCCCAGGGCATCGCCGAGATGTCCGCCGAGGTCAGTGCCGAGGGGGCGCAGATCCTCACCGACCTCGACGCCGCCGGGAACACGACCAAGGCCATCACCAAGGGCATCGCGATCGCCACCGCGGTCCTCGCCGCGACGGCGCTCTTCGGCTCCTACGCCGACGCCGTGGCCACCTCGCTCCAGGAGATCACCGACTCCGGCACCGAGCTCGCCGGCGGCATCGTCACCTCGATGCTCAGCTACGAGATCATCTCCCCGGTGACGCTCGTCGGTGTCATCCTCGGCGCGGCCACGGTGTTCCTCTTCTCCGGCCTCGCGATCGACGCCGTCACCCGCGCGGCCGGCGCCATCGTCTTCGAGGTGCGCCGCCAGTTCCGCGAGCACCCGGGCATCATGACCGGCGAGGTGCGCCCCGAGTACGGCCGCGTCGTGGACATCTGCACCCGCGACTCCCTGCGTGAGCTCGCCACCCCCGGCCTGCTCGCGGCGTTCGCGCCGATCGCCGTCGGCTTCGGCCTGGGCGTCGGACCGCTCGCCGGCTTCCTCGGCGGCGCGATCGGGGCCGGTGTCCTCATGGCCGTGTTCCTCGCGAACGCCGGCGGCACGTGGGACAACGCGAAGAAGATCGTCGAGGACGGGCGCTACGGCGGCAAGGGCTCCGAGGCGCACGCCGCCGTCGTCATCGGCGACACCGTCGGTGACCCGTTCAAGGACACCGCCGGCCCGGCGATCAACCCGCTCATCAAGGTGATGAACCTCGTCGCGGTGCTCATCGCCCCGGCGGTCGTCCACATGAGCGTGCCCGCCGACGCCAACCACGTCCTGCGCATCGGCGTGGCGAGCCTCGCCGCGGCCATCGCCTTCGGCGCCGTCATCGCCTCGCGGGTGCGCGCCGCGAAGGTCGACGCGGAGAACGAGAACCGCGCACGGGTCGCCGCCAAGGCCGGCTGACCCGTCGCTCGCTGCCCCCACACCGGCGTGGGGGCAGCGTCGTGCCCGGGTGCGCCGCCGCCGCTCAGTCCTGCACGGCGGCGCCGCGGGCGACGAGACCGGCCTTGTCCGAGAGCTTGACCTGCTTCATGAGGAAGGCGATGGCGAAGCCGACGACGCCGAGGGGCACGAGGTACCAGAACGCCGGGGCGAGGGCGTCGGTGTAGGCGTTGACGACCAGCTCGTGCAGCGCCGAGGGCAGGCGGTCGACGGCCTCGGGCGTGAGGGAGTCCGCGCCGAAGCCCGGCGGGATGTCGCCCGGGGGCACGTCCTCCACCGCCCGGGACAGCCGGGTCGTGAGGTTCGTCGTGAACACCGTGGAGAACACGCTGGTCCCGACCGCAGCGCCGATCTCGCGCAGGAAGTTGTTCGTCGACGTCGCCACGCCCACCATCTCGGGGGGCACCGCGTTCTGCACCGCGATGACGATGGTCTGCATGACGAGGCCGATGCCGAAGCCGAGGACGAAGATCATCGCGCCGAAGGTCACCATCGAGATGTCGGCCGTCAGCCGGGTGAGCAGCGCCAGACCGACGGTCGCGATCGCCATCCCGAGGATCGGGTAGAGCTTGTACCGCCCGGTGCGGGTGATGAGGAGGCCGGAGCCGATGGCCGTGATCATGAGCCCCACCGTCATGGGGAGCATGAGGAGCCCGGCATCGGTGGCGTCGTAGCCGCGCGCCATCTGGAGGAACGTCGGCAGGAACGACAGGGCCGCGAACATCGTGATGCCGAGCAGCAGGGCGATCGAGACGGAGACCGAGAACGTCCGGCTGCGGAACAGGCTCAGCGGGATGAGCGGGTCGCTCGCCCTCCTCTCCACGACGATGAACGCCGCCAGCGCCACCACGGTGGCCACCGCGAGGCCGAGCAGCACGGGGTTGCCCCAGTCGTACCGGCCGTCGTCGGAGATCGTGCTCCAGCTCGTGAGGAGGACGATCCCGGCGGTGGTCGTGGCGATGAGGACCGCCCCGGCCAGGTCGAAGCGCGTGGTCGCCCGGCGCGCGGGCAGCTTGAGCCGGAAGAACGCGACGGCGAAGGCGATGATGCCGATCGGGACGTTGAGCCAGAAGCACCACCGCCAGCCGGGACCGTCGGTGAACCAGCCGCCGAGCAGCGGCCCGGCGACGGTCGCGACCCCGAAGACCGCCCCCATGGGGCCCATGTACTTGCCGCGGTCCCGGGCCGAGACGATGTCGGCGATGATCGCCTGGCTGAGGATGACGAGGCCGCCGGCGCCCAGGCCCTGGAGCGATCGCCACGTCACGAGCTCAGCGAACGAGGACGACAGGGCGGACCCGGTCGAGCCGATGACGAAGATCGCGACGGCGACGAGGAAGGGCTTGCGGCGTCCCCACAGGTCGCCGATCTTGCCGTAGATCGGCATGACGATGGCGATGGCGAGGAGGTAGCCGGTGATGATCCAGCCCTCGTGCTGGACGGCGCCGAGGTCGCCGACGATCGTCGGCAGCGCCGTGCTCACGACCGACTGGTCGAGCGCGGACAGCAGCATCGCCGCCATGAGCGCGCTGAAGATGACGAAGATCGTCCGCTGGGTGAGGACGAGCTCCTGCCCGTCCGTCCCGTTCGAGCTCGTGGTGCGGCTCATACCCGATTCCTCACTGGTGCGGGGGGTACCTGCCCTCACTCCGAGTGTCGGCCCGGCGGCGCCAGGGCGCAACGGGTGTCGGGGACGGTGCGGGACCCGACCGGCGCGGCGTCGTGCCGGCGGAGTCCGCGGCGGGTCAGTGGGTGTCGCGCGGCGCCAGGGTGGGGGTCGCGCAGCGGGTGAAGACCGGCTCGCTGCCCGCGTGGTAGGAGAACTCCCGCCCCTGCGCCGCGAGCACCAGCCGGGATCCGGGGACCTGGGCCATCGTGTAGCTCATCCCCGGCTGCGGGCAGCCGAGCGAGCCGTCGGGCCAGGTGACGTCCTGGAGGCTGACCACGACCACCTCGGCCGGGTCCACGCCCAGGTGCTCGGCGAGGTCCGCCACGGCCGCCGCGACGCCGGGCGCGTCAGTCGCCGGCGACGTCGGCGTGGCGCCCCCGGTGGGCAGCTCGAGCGACGTCGGCGTGGGCGTCGGCGTGGGCGTCGCGCTCGGCCCGGCCGGTGACGCCTCCCCGCACGCCCCGAGGACGACGACGAGCGCCACCACCGCCGCCACCCTGACGCCGGCCCGCATCTGCCGTACCCTGCACGTCCTCACAGCCCCAGCCCCTCCCCGACGTCGACGAGCCGTTCGCGCAGCGGCCGGGCTCGCTCGGCGAACCCCCGCTGGGCCGCCACGTACTCCGCGCGCCCGTCGGCGGTCTCGACCGCGACCGGCGTGAGGCCGAGTGCGGTGACGTCGTAGGGGGAGGCGCGCATGTCGAGCACGCGGATGTCGCGGGCCAGCTCGAACGCGTCGAGCAGCAGGTCGCCCGGGCAGGCCGGGCTCAGGGTGAGCGCCGCGTGCAGGAGGTCCATGTTCGCGTGCAGGCAGCCGGGCTGCTCGAGCCCGGCCTGGCTCTCCCGGGTGGGCTGCAGCCGGTTGAAGGGCCGCGCCGCAGGGGTGAAGAAGCGGAAGGCGTCGAAGTGGGTGCACCGCACGGGGTGGGACTCCACGACGGCGTCGGTGCCCTCGGCGCCCAGCCGCAGCGGCAGGTCGTGGCGGCGCTCGGCCGGCGGCTGGCGGTAGACCATCGCCCACTCGTGCAGTCCCAGGCAGCCCAGGTGCGCGGGCCGGGAGGCGGTCGCGCGCAGCACGGTGAGCAGGCGGCTCAGCGCGGGCCCCCGGTCGGCGACGAACCGGGCGGCGTCGACCTCGACGGCGCCGTCGTCGGTCGTGCGGTACCAGCGCCAGGCGGCCCGGGCGTCGAGCCGGGCGAGGTCCTCGGGCGTCGCGCCGTCGGGCGACAGGCGCACCCCGGTGCCGGGGTGCCACCGCTCCAGGCGCCCGGCGCGGAGCGTGTAGTAGTCGAAGAGGAAGTCCTCGACGGGGTGGCACTGCCCGCGGGACTGGCGCTCGCGGTGGGCGGCGGTGAGGTCGCGGGCACGACTGCGGTGCGCGGCCTCCCGCGCCGACCACTCCGCCGCCCGCAGGACCTGCGGCCCCGCCACCACCGTGCTCATTGCCCCAGCGTACGGACCGGTGGCGAGGGACGGCGACGGGCGGGGCCGCCGCAGCAGCCCCGCCCGTCGCTCGTCTCAGGCCGAGCTGTCCATCCGGCGTCGCTGGACCAGCGCTGCCGCCCCGGCCAGGACCGCGAGCACGGCCAGCCCGGCGAGCGCCGTCACCGGCGCACCCGTGCTCGGCAGCCGTCCCTCGCCCGCGCCACCGGCGGGCGGGGTGGTCGCCCCGGTGCCCGGCTGGGCCGTCGAGTCGGTCGGCGGCTGCGGCGTCGTCGGGTCGTCCACCGGGACCTCGACCGGCTCCTCGGCGGGAGGCTCGACCGGCTCCGGGGCGGCCACCGGCTCGGTGACGAGCCGCCAGTTCTCCACGAAGAACTCGCTCGGGTCGATGACGCCCCGCTCCTGGGCCCACTCGATGAGCAGCTGGCGGATCTCCTGCTGCTCGTCGTAGACCACCGGCGCCTGCGCGACGTGCGGGAACGCGCCGCCGCCGCTCTGCCGGTAGTTGTTCACCGCGAGGACGAACAGGTCGTCATCGCCCACCGGCGTGCCGTCCGGGTAGGACAGCCCGCCGATCCGCTCCCCGACGGGCTGGGAGATGTCGATGTGGTAGTCCAGGCCCGAGATCGCGTCGTAGTTGTAGTCCGGGACGCCCTCGGGGCGGTCGTCGTAGACGGCGTTGGTGCCCGTCTCCGGGTCGAACGGCGCGCCCTCCTCGACCTGGTTGAAGTACCGGGCGGAGTACTCGAGGTAGTCGCGCAGCTGGGCGCCGGTGAGCTCGACGGCGCGCAGCGTGTTCTCGTAGATGTACAGGCCGGCGATGTCACGGATCGTCACCTCGCCCTGCGGGAAGACGGCCGTCCGGGAGAACGGTGACGCCTGGGAGATCACGGTCCGCGCCGAGCGCTGGTCCGCGGTGAGGGCGGCCTCGACCGTCGTCTGCTGGACGTGGTTGATGAAGTCGATGATCGCGGTGTCCTCGTAGCGCGAGGTGCTCGCCGGGAGCTCGGTCACCGACTCGGCGACGGGGGTGTTGACGTAGTCGACCGTCGTCGCGTGCTCCGGCGCCAGCAGCGCCGACAGGCCGGGGTCCTCGGCGTGCTCGAGCCCGGTGTGGGGGACCGCGGTGGGCGCGTTGCCCTCCGACCAGTCGACCTGCCAGCCGCCGTCGGCGTCCGGGACGAGGTTGAGCGTCGTCTCGGTGACCGACCGTGCCCAGAAGTTCGGCTGGGTCATGAGGACCTGCTCACCCGCGGTGTTCGTGAAGACCCGCTCGGGGACGTTCTGGTGGCTGTGCCCGGCGACGATGACGTCGATCCCCGGGACCTGCCGGGCGATGTTGCCGGTGACGTCCTCGTGGAGGGCCGCGCGGTCGTAGGCGGCGTCGGGCACGGTGCCGTCGCCCGTGTGGGCGATGACGACGACGACGTCGGCGAGGTCGTCGACGACCGGAACCCACCGCTCGGCGGCGGTGAGCATGTCCTGGAACTCCAGCACGCCGTCGACGTACTGCTTGTCCCAGATCCGTACGCCCGGGGTGACCATGCCGATGACACCGATGGTCACCTGCTCACCGTCGATGGTCCGCTCGATGAGCTCGTACGGCTGGTGGTAGGGGTCCTCGGTGCCCGCCTCGAGCACGTTGGCGCCGAGCAGCGGGAAGTCGAGGTCCTCCTCGTAGGCGGAGAGCAGGTCGAGCCCGTAGTTGTACTCGTGGTTGCCCACCGTCTGGACGTCGTAGTCCAGGTAGTTGAAGGCCGCGGCCATCGGGTGGGTCATGTCGTCGTCGAGCACGGCCTGACGGCCGGCACCCATCCCGTAGTAGTAGGTGAGGGGAGTGCCCTGGATCGCGTCGCCGTTGTCGACGAGGACGACGGACTCCTCGCCCTTCTCGGCGCGGACCTGCGCGACGGCGGTGGCCAGGCGGGTGAGCCCCAGGGAGTCGGGACGCGAGGCGCTCGCGTCCGGGAACGGCTGGTTGCGGAAGTAGTCCCAGTCGTAGACGTGCCCGTGCACGTCGGTCGTGGCGAGGAGGGTGACCTCGAGCTGCTCGGGGTCGCTCGGCAGACCGGCGGCGGGTGACGCCGCGGCTGCCAGCAGCAGGGCCGCCGTGGTCACGGCGGGCAGTGCTCTGCGAGTGCGCATGTGGTCCTTCCGGATGGTGTCGGTGGTGGACGGAGGCGCCGCTCCGCAGCCGTGCCCCCTGCCCGAGGCTAGCGGCGACATGTGATGCCGAACACCCCCGTAGGCTCCTCGTATGACCGCGAGCCCGCCCCCGCCCCGCCTGCCCGCCGACCTCGCCGCCGGGCTGCGCGCCGACCTCGCCGCCGGCTACACGCGCGACGCGGTGGAGGACGCGCTCGGCCCGGTCGCCACGGCGGCGCTCAGCCGTGAGGAGCCCGTGCCGGCGCGGCGCGCGACGGCCCGGTCCGCGGCGCCGGCCGCCGTCCTCGCCCGGCTCCTCGTGCTCGGGCTGCCGGTGCGGCGGGCGGCGCTGGACGCCGCGCTGCCGCGCACCGGCACGGCGGGCGCCGTCGCCGCCGGACTTGTGGTCGCCGCAGGCCAGGGGCCCGACGACGAGGTCCGCGGCCTCGTCGACCTGCGCCCCTACGAGGTGTCCGACGACGCCGGCGAGACCCGCTGGTGGGTGGCCTCGGACCTCGGGGAACTCGCCACCGGGCACAGCCTGCGCGCCGACCACGTCCTGGGGATCGGCGGCGCCTCCCTCACCCTGGCCCGCACGACCGTGCGCGACCACCGCCCGCGGGTGCTCGACCTCGGCACCGGCTGCGGCATCCAGGCGCTGCACGCCCACCGGCACGCCGACCACGTCGTGGCGACCGACGTCTCACGGCGGGCCCTGGACTTCGCCGCCTTCAACGCCGCGCTCGCCGGGACCGCCTTCGACCTGCGGGAGGGGTCGCTGCTCGAGCCGGTCCGCGGCGAGCGGTTCGACCTCGTCGTGTCCAACCCGCCGTTCGTCATCACGCCGCCGGCCGCCCACGCCGCCGGGCTGCCGGTCATGGAGTACCGGGACGGTGCGAAGCCCGGCGACTCGCTCGTCGGCGACCTCGTCGCCGGGCTCGGGGACCACCTCGCGCCCGGCGGCGTCGCCCAGCTGCTCGGCAACTGGGAGCACCACTCCGGCGAGGGGTGGCGCGAGCGGGTGGGTGGCTGGCTCGCCGCGGCCGGGACCGACGGCTGGGTGGTCCAGCGCGAGGTTCAGGACCCCGCCGAGTACGCCCACACGTGGCTGCGCGACGGCGGCCTGCGTCCCGGCAGCCCGCTGTTCGACGCCGCCCTCGAGGCATGGCTCGACGACTTCGAGGCCCGCGGCGTCGAGGCCGTCGGGTTCGGCTACGTCCTCCTGCGCCGCCCTGCCGCGGCCTCGACCACGCCGTGGCGCCGGCTCGAGGAGGTCGACGCCCCGGTCCACCGCCCGCTCGGCGGTCACGTCACGGCGGTCCTCCTCGCCCAGGAGTGGCTCGCCACCCACGACGACGCCGCGCTCGCCGCCACCCACCTCGTCGTCGCCGACGACGTCACCGAGGAGCGCTACCTGCGCCCCGGCGAGCAGGACCCGCGGGTGCTCCAGCTGCGCCAGGGCGAGGGGTTCGGGCGGACCTACCGCCCCGGCACGCTCGTCGCCGGTGCCGTCGGTGCGTGCGACGGCGAGCTCACCCTCGGCCAGATCGTCGGGGGGCTCGCGGCGCTGCTCGACCAGCCCGCCGACGCCGTCGCCGCCGAGGTGCTGCCCGCCGCCCGGGACCTCCTCCTCGACGGCTTCCTGCGCCTCGCCTGACCCTGGCGCGCGGCCGCCCGGCACCTCAACGCCCGCCCGCCGGGCCGGGCGCGCAGGGCGGGGGTAGGTTCCCCGCATGGAGCGCGTCCCCCGGGCCGTCAACCTCCAGGGCTGGCACGGCCTCACCTTCCTCCACTGGAGCTACCCGCCCGCGGTCGTCCAGGCCCTGCTACCGCCGGACCTGCGGGTCGAGACGGCGCAGGGTCGCGCCTGGGTCGGGGTGACCCCCTTCGAGATGCGCGACGTTCGGGTGCCCGGGCTGCCGCCGGTCCCGCACCTGTCCTCCTTCCCCGAGGTCAACTGCCGCACGTACGTGCGTCACCCGAACGGCACGAGCGGCATCTGGTTCTTCTCCCTCGACACGCCCCGGCTGTGGATCATCGCCGCGCTGCGCGCCCTCGGCCTGCCCTACGCCTGGGCGCGGGCGGAGGTGAACGTCACCCACCGGCCGCCGGTGCACCGCGTCACCTACCGCAGCCGCCGCGTCCTGCCGCACGGGCCGGCGGAGCTGTGCGCCGTCGTCGACGTCGGCGCGCGCGTCCACCGGCCCGACCCGCTCACGGTCTTCCTCACCGCCCGCTACTGGGCCTTCACCCGCCGCGCCGGGCGGCTGTGGCAGGTCCCGGTGGACCACAGGGACTGGCCGCTGCACGAGGCCCGCACCGTCGTCGTGGACGGCGACTCCCTCCTCACCGCGGCCGGGCTGCCGGCGCCCGACGACCCGCCGCTCGTCCACTTCTCACCCGGTGTGGACACCCGGCTGGGGCCTCCGCGGCCGAGCGGGCGGCAGTGCCTCCCCTGTCCATCAGGTACCGTCACCACGACATTCCCCATCGCATGAAGGAAGGTAGGGCGGTGGCAGGTTCCCGCAAGCTCGTGATCGTCGAGTCGCCCGCGAAGGCACGCACCATCGGCGGTTATCTCGGGCCGGAGTTCGACGTGGAGGCGAGCGTCGGACACATTCGCGACCTCCCCCAGCCCTCCGAGCTGCCCGCCGACATGAAGAAGGGCCCCTTCGGCAAGTTCGCCATCGACGTCGAGGGCGACTTCGAGCCGTACTACGTCGTCGACTCGGACAAGAAGAAGAAGGTCGCCGAGCTCAAGCGCGCCCTCAAGGACGCCGACGAGCTCTACCTCGCCACCGATGAGGACCGCGAGGGGGAGGCCATCGCCTGGCACCTCCTGGACGAGCTCAAGCCCAAGGTCCCCGTCAAGCGGATGGTCTTCCACGAGATCACCAAGGAGGCCATCCAGCGGGCGCTGCAGAACACCCGCGACCTCGACGAGCGCCTCGTCGACGCCCAGGAGGCGCGCCGCATCCTCGACCGGCTCGTCGGCTACGAGGTCTCCCCGCTCCTGTGGCGCAAGGTCCGCCCGCGCATCTCCGCCGGCCGCGTCCAGTCGGTCGCCACCCGGATGGTCGTCGAGCGCGAGCGTGAGCGCATGGCGTTCCGCTCCGCCTCCTACTGGGACGTCAAGGGCACCTTCACCGGCGGGGACGCCGACGACGCCGACGGTCGCCGCTCCTTCGACGCGCGCCTCGTCACCCTCGACGGCGCGAAGGTCGCCACCGGCCGCGACTTCGGCGACGACGGGCAGCTCACCGCCGCCGCGCGCAAGGCGCAGGCGGTCCACCTCGACGAGGCCACCGCGACGGCGCTCGCCACGGCGCTGCAGGACGCGCAGGCGCGCGTCGTCTCCATGGAGACCAAGCCCTACACGCGCCGTCCGGCTGCCCCGTTCACCACCTCCACGCTCCAGCAGGAGGCCAGCCGCAAGCTGCGGATGGGGGCCCGGGAGACCATGCGCACCGCGCAGGGCCTCTACGAGAACGGCTTCATCACCTACATGCGAACGGACTCGTCGGCGCTGTCGCAGCAGGCGATCGCCGCCGCCCGCGCGCAGGCGACCGAGCTGTACGGCGCGGACTACGTGCCGGCCAAGCCGCGGTTCTACGCCCAGAAGTCCAAGGGCGCCCAGGAGGCGCACGAGGCCATCCGCCCCGCGGGTGACTCCTTCCGCACCCCGGCACAGGTCGCCGGCCAGCTCACCGGGGCCCAGTTCCGGCTCTACGAGCTCATCTGGAAGCGCACCGTCGCCTCGCAGATGGCCGACGCCCGCGGCTCGACGGCCACCGTGCGCCTGAGCGCCGACGCCGCGCTCGCCGACGGCACGCGCACGGCCGAGCTCACCGCGTCGGGCACCGTCATCACCTTCCGTGGCTTCCTCGCCGCCTACGAGGAGGGCCGCGACGCCGAGCGGTACGCCGAGTCCGGCGGCCAGGACAAGGAGACCCGGCTGCCCCGCCTCGGCGAGGGCGACCTCGTCGACACCGAGTCCGTCGTCGCCGACGGGCACGAGACCACCCCGCCGCCGCGCTACACCGAGGCCAGCCTCGTCAAGGCGCTGGAGGAGCGGGGGATCGGCCGCCCGTCGACCTACGCCTCGACGATCTCGGTCATCACCGACCGCGGCTACGTCGAGCGTCGCGGCCAGGCGCTCGTGCCGACGTGGCTCGCCTTCTCGGTGACCCGGCTGCTCGAGGAGAACCTCCCGCGCCTGGTCGACTACGACTTCACCGCCTCGATGGAGTCCGACCTCGACGAGATCGCCGCCGGGCAGGAGAACCGCGTCGAGTGGCTCTCCCGCTTCTACCGCGGCGAGGGCGATGTGGAGGGCCTGCGCGGGCTCGTCGAGGGCCTCGGCGACATCGACGCCCGCGCGGTCAACAGCATCGACATCGGCGACGGCATCACGCTGCGCGTGGGCCGCTACGGGCCCTACCTCGAGACCGCGGACGGCGAGGGACGGGCCTCGGTGCCCGACGACGTCGCCCCCGACGAGCTCACCGTCGACAAGGCGCGCGAGCTCCTCGAGGCGAGCGTCGAGGACGGCCGTGAGCTCGGCGTCGACCCCGAGTCGGGGCACATGATCGTCGCGAAGACCGGCCGTTACGGGCCCTACGTCACCGAGCTGCTGCCCGAGGAGGAGACTCCGGCGAAGGGCAGGAAGAAGCCCGCCAAGGCCCGGACGGCCTCGCTGTTCTCCTCGATGCAGCTGGAGACGGTGAGCCTCGAGGACGCGCTGCGGCTGCTGTCGCTGCCGCGGGTGGTCGGGACCGACCCGGAGAGCGGTGAGGAGATCACCGCCCAGAACGGTCGCTACGGTGCCTACCTCAAGAAGGGCACCGACTCCCGCACCCTGCCCGAGGGCGAGGACCAGATCTTCGAGATCACCCTCGAGGAGGCGCTCGAGCTGTACAAGCAGCCCAAGCGCGGACGCGGGGCGACGGCCAAGCCGCCGCTGCGCGAGCTCGGCGAGGACCCGGTGAGCGGCAAGCCCGTCGTCGTCAAGGACGGCCGGTTCGGCCCGTACGTCACCGACGGCACGACGAACGCGACGCTCCGCAAGGACGACGCCGTGGAGACGGTGACGCCCGAGCGCGCCTACGAGCTGCTCGCCGAGAAGCGCGCCAAGGCGCCGGCGAAGAAGGCGACGACGCGCAAGACCCCCGCCAAGAAGCCTGCCGCCAAGAAGCCCGCTGCCAAGAAGCCCGCCGCGAAGGCGACCAAGAAGACCACCTGACCGTCCCACCCACCCGCGACAGCCGACTTTCGCGCGAGAGCCGACTTTCTCGCGAGAGCCGACTTGTGCGCGACAGCCGACTTTCGCGCGACAGCGGACTTTCGCGCGACAGCCGACTTTCTCGCGACAGCGGACTTGTGCACGACAGCCGACTTGTGTGCGAGGGAAGGTTGACGGGAGAGATGGCCGGTCTGTTCGACACGGGTCGATCGTCGTCGGGAGTTGACGATCGCTCCCCTTTTCGGACGCAAGTGGATGATTCGGATGTCGCGAATTCGGGGCAGGTCATCCGTCACGGGTGAATAGGTGGCGCCGACCACGGTGTGACATTTCTCCGCCGGCCGCGGTGGGGCTGGTTAGGCTGCACACCCATGACCTCACCTGTCCTCGACCTGCCCGCCGCGCCCGACCCGCTGGACGCGCCGCCACTGAGGTGGGGAATCCTCGGGGCCGGTGGGATCGCCCGGTCCTTCGCTCACCAGGTGCCGACCTTCAGCAGCGGCGAGGTCGTCGCCGTCGGGTCCCGGGACGGCGCCCGCGCCGCGGCCTTCGCCGCTGAGTTCGGGATCCGGCGCTCCCACGCCGGCTACGACGACCTCGTCGCCGACGACGACGTCGACGCCGTGTACGTCGCCACGCCCCACAGCGAGCACCGCGCCCAGGCGCTCCTGGCGATCGAGGCCGGCAAGCACGTGCTCGTCGAGAAGGCGTTCACCCGCAGTGCCGCCGAGGCGCGAGAGGTCTTCCACGCCGCCCGCGACCGCGGGGTGTTCGTCATGGAGGCCATGTGGACGCGCTTCCTCCCGCACATGATCGCCATCCGCCACCTCGTGCGCAGCGGTGCGCTCGGTGAGGTCGTGAGCCTGTACGCCGACCACGGCCAGCGCCTCGACCGCGACCCGGGCGGCCGGCTGCTCAACCGCGACCTCGCCGGTGGCGCCCTCCTCGACCTCGGGGTCTACACGGTGTCCCTCGCGCACGACCTCCTCGGCACTCCCGACGCCGTCCTCGCCAGCGGCGCCCTCACCGAGACCGACGTCGACGGGCAGGAAACCGTGCTGCTGCGCTTCGGCGGGCGCGCGCTCGCCACATGCTCCTCGACACTCTGGACGCGCACCCCGTGCCGGGCGGCGATCTGCGGCACGCAGGGCATGGTCGAGATCGATGGGCCGTTCTACGCGGGATCCTCCTTCACCGTCACCATCGGCGACGACCGGCGGACGATCGACCCCGGGCACGAGGGCGGGTTCCAGTACGAGGCCGCCGAGGTCGCCAGGTGCGTGGCGGCCGGGCGGACGGAGTCCGAGACGATGAGCTGGGCGGACACGCTCGCGGTCCTCGAGACGATGGACGAGGTCCGTCGTCAGCTCGGTGTCGTCTACCCCGGCGAGTAGCGGGGCCTGCGGAAGTCGGCTGTCGGGCGGAAGTCGGCTGTCGGGCGGAAGTCGGCTGTCGCGCGGAACTCGGCTGTCGCGCGGAACTCGGCTGTCGGGCGGAAGTCGGCTGTCGCGGGGGTGGGGGCGGGGGCGCGGGGCAGGCGGGGGCGGGTGGGGACAGGGGGCGGGGGAGGGGGCTCGGCTCGTTAGGCTGGGGTGGTGACGACAGCGCCTCTGTTCATCGCCCTCGAGGGCGGGGACGGCTCCGGCAAGAGCACCCAGTCCCACCTCCTGCGCGACTGGCTCACCGCCCGCGGCCGTGAGGTCGTGCTCACCCGCGAGCCGGGTGGCACCGACCTCGGACGCACGCTGCGCCGCGAGGTCCTCCACGGTGAGGACCTCGACCCGCGCACCGAGGCGCTCCTGTACGCCGCGGACCGCGCCCACCACGTCAACACCCTCGTGCGCCCCGCCCTCGCGCGCGGCGCCGTCGTCCTCACCGACCGCTACATCGACTCCTCGGTCGCCTACCAGGGCGCGGGACGGGGTCTGGGACGCGACGAGATCCGCGAGCTGTCCCTGTGGGCCACCGACGGCCTGCTGCCCGCCCTCACCATCGTGCTCGACCTCGACGCCGCCACCGCGGCGGCCCGGCGCGGCGGGGAGCCGGACCGGCTCGAGCGCGAGCCGAGCGCCTTCCACGAGGAGGTCCGCGCGACCTTCCTCAGCCTCGCCGCCGCCGACCCGGTGCGCTACGCCGTCCTCGACGCGAGCCTGCCTGCCGACGAGGTCCACCGCGCCGTCGTCGAGCGCGTCGAGCCGCTGCTGGGGGCCGCCCGGTGAGTGTGTGGGACGACGTCGTCGGACAGCCGGAGGCGGTCGCCGTGCTCCGGTCGGCGGCCGAGGCGGCGCGGGACATCGCGACCGGCGGTGACGCCCGCGGCACCGGCATGACGCACGCCTGGCTCATCACCGGCCCGCCCGGCTCGGGTCGGTCGGTCGCCGCCCGCGCCTTCGCCGCCGCTCTCGCCTGCACGTCGCCGGACGAGGTGGGCTGTGGCAGGTGCCACGGCTGCACGACGACGCTGCTCGGCACCCACGCCGACGTCCAGCTCATCGCCACCGAGCGGGTGAGCTTCCGCATCGAGGACATGCGCCCGATCGTCTCCGACGCCCAGCAGGCGCCCTCCCAGGGCCGCTGGCGGGTCATGCTCATGGAGGACGCCGACCGGATGGTCGACCGCACCTCCAACGTCCTGCTCAAGGCGATCGAGGAGCCGCCGCCGCGCACCGTGTGGCTGCTGTGCGCCCCGAGCCCGCGGGACCTCATCGCCACGATCCGCTCCCGCTGCCGTGTCGTGTCCCTGCGGGTGCCGGCCGCGGAGGACGTCGCCGCGCTGCTCGTGCGCCGCGACGGCATCGACCCCGCGGTGGCGATCACCGCGGCGCGCGCGGCCCAGAGCCACGTCGGCGTCGCGCGCAGGCTCGCGACCGACCCCGACGCGCGCGCCCGGCGCCGCTCGATCCTCACCGTGCCCAGCCGCATCCGCGGGGTGGGCGACGCCGTCCTCGCGGCCGCCGACCTCGTCGAGCTGGCCCAGGCCGAGGGCAAGGCCGCCACCGAGGAGCGCGACGCCGCCGAGCGCGCCGAGCTGCTGCGCACGCTCGGGGCAGAGGGGGAGACCCGCCTGCCCCCCGCGGTCCGCTCGCAGGTCAAGCGGCTGGAGGACAACCAGAAGAGCCGCGCGACCCGGGCGCAGCGCGACGTCCTGGACCGGGCGATGGTCGACATCCTGTCCCTCTACCGCGACGTCGTCGTCGTCCAGCTCGGCGCCGACGTGCCGCTCGTCAACGTCGACCTCGAGAACGAGGTGCGAGCGCTGGCCGCCGACTCCACCCCGGAGCAGACGCTGCGACGGATGGACGCCGTCGCCACGGCGCGCACCCGGCTCGCGGCGAACGTCGCGCCGCTGCTCGCCGTGGAGGCCATGATGGTCGGCCTGCGCCCGCAGGCCGGGGGAGCCCGCTTGTAGAGTGGTCCCGGTGAGCCGGACCCTGCGCGCAAGCCTCGCCCTCGCGACCGTCGCGGCCCTCGTCGCCTGCACCGCGGCCGAGGAGCCCGACGACGACGCCACCACGACGGCGGGGGAGACGCGGAGCCCCCGGCCCGAGGAGACGATGCCGGCGGTCCCCGACGGCCTGGCCGCCTTCTACGACCAGGACGTCACCTGGGAGGAGTGCGGCAACGGCTACGACTGCACCGACGTCACGGTGCCGCTCGACTACGCCGAGCCCGACGGCGAGACGATCACCCTCGCGCTCAAGCGGCGCGCGGCCGGCTCGGCCGACCCCGTCGGCTCCCTGCTCGTCAACCCTGGCGGCCCGGGCGGCTCGGGCATCCAGCTCGTCGAGGCGGCCGACCTCCTGTTCTCCTCCGAGCTGCTCGACGGCTTCGACATCGTCGGCTTCGACCCGCGCGGGGTCAACGAGTCCACCCCCGTGGACTGCGTGGACGACGCCGAGCTCGACGAGATCCGCTCGGCGGACTACGACTCCACCGAGGAGGGCCTGACCGGGCTCGCGAGCGCGGCCGAGGAGCTCGCCGCCGCGTGCGCACAGAACTCCGGCGAGCTGCTCGGGCACGTCGACACCGAGAGCGCGGCGCGTGACCTCGACGTCCTGCGGGCCGTCCTCGACGAGCCGCGCCTGGACTACCTCGGCTACTCCTACGGCACCTACCTCGGCGCGATCTACGCCGACCTCTTCCCCGAGCACGTCGGGCGCATGGTGCTCGACGGCGCGCTGGACCCCTCGCTGAGCAGCGCCGACATCGTGCGCGGTCAGGCTGCCGGGTTCGAGCAGGCGCTGCGGGCGTACGCCGAGGACTGCCTCGCGAGCTCGGGCTGCCCGCTCAGCGGGGACGTCGACTCCGCGGTCGGCCAGGTCCAGGACCTGCTCGAGCTCACCAGCCGCACCCCGCTGCCCACCGGCACCGACCGCGAGCTCACCGCGCCGCTCGCGTTCTCCGGCATCATCATGCCGCTGTACGACGACGCCTACTGGATGCTCCTCACCTCCGCGCTCGACGCCGCGATGCACCAGAACGACGGCTCGCAGCTGCTCCTCCTGGCCGACCTGTCCGCCGAGCGTGAGCCGGACGGCACCTACGCGACGAACTCCACCGAGGCGAACATCGCCATCAACTGCCTCGACTACCCGGTCGAGGGCGACCTCGCCGACTGGCGGCAGCAGGCCAAGGAGCTGGAGGAGATCTCCCCCACGTTCGGCTCGGCGCTCGCCTTCGGGGACGTCACGTGCGCGGCGTGGCCCGTGCAGTCCACGGTCGAGCGCGGCCCGGTGAGCGCCGACGGCGCGCCCCCGATCGTCGTCATCGGCACGACCGGTGACCCCGCCACGCCCTACGAGTGGTCGGTGCAGCTCGCCGACCAGCTGAGCTCGGCCGTCCTCGTCACCTACGAGGGCGAGGGGCACACCGCCTACGGCCGCGCGGGGGAGTGCGTCACCACCGCGGTGGACGACTACCTGCTCGACGGCGTGGTGCCGGAGGACGGCCTCGTCTGCTGACTTTGGTCCACGGGCCCTGCCCCGGTACAGTTGTCCGCGCTGCCCCGCGTGGGCCGCGCCGCCTTAGCTCAGTCGGCAGAGCGTCTCACTCGTAATGAGAAGGTCGTGGGTTCGATTCCCACAGGCGGCTCAGACAGCCCGGACCCACGGCGTGGGCCCGGGCTGTGGCACGTCAGGGCATTGGCGCCCCCGTGGGCGGCCGTACGATGGGCGCATGGACTTCGTCGTGGCGTTCGTTCCCTCGATCGGCCTGGGAATCATATTCGTGGTAATCATGCGGGCCATTCTGCTCGCGGACCGGCGGGAGCGCGCCGCATTCCGGAAGTTCGAGATGCAGGAGAACGCCGGGCAGGCTGACGGGCGTGACAATACGGAATCAATTAATTAGTCTGTGCGCATCGCTATTCCTCGTGAACGGCGATATGGAGGTCCGCTGAACGGGTGGGCCGGAAGCCACAGGAAGAGAAGCACATGGCGCAGAAGGTTCAGGTCACGCTCATCGACGATGTCGACGGGGCACCCGCGGACGAGACAGTTCTTTTCAGCCTGGACGGCGTGAGCTACGAGATCGACCTGACGACCGAGAACGCCGCCAAGCTGCGCGACGCCCTCGCCCCCTGGGTCGGCCACGCGCGTCGCGCCGGCGGACGCCGCACCCCCGCCCCCCGCCGCTCCGGCCGCAGCTCCGGCGCCTCCCGCTCGGGTTCCGGCGACGCCGCCAAGATCCGCGAGTGGGCCCGCGGGAACGGCTACACGGTCTCCGACCGCGGCCGCATCCCCGCCGAGGTCACCGAGGCCTACGCCAAGGCCAACTGACGCGCGCGCGGGACCTGGGGCGTCTCAGGGTGCCCCAGGTCCCGCGACGTCACCCCGGCCATGGGAGACAATGGCCTCATGACCTACACCCTTGTCCTGCTCCGCCACGGCGAGAGCGACTGGAACGCGAAGAACCTGTTCACCGGCTGGGTCGACGTCCCGCTGTCCGAGAAGGGCACCGAGGAGGCGCTGCGCGGCGGAGACCTGCTCCGTGAGGCCGGCGTCGCCCCCGACGTCGTCCACACCTCGCTCCTGCGGCGCGCGATCTCGACGGCGAACCTCGCTCTCGACCGCGCGGACCGTCACTGGATCCCGGTGAAGCGCCACTGGCGCCTCAACGAGCGCCACTACGGTGCGCTCCAGGGGAAGAACAAGAAGGAGATCCGCGAGGAGTACGGCGACGAGCAGTTCATGCTCTGGCGCCGCTCCTACGACGTCCCGCCGCCGCCGATCGAGGCCGGCTCGGAGTTCTCCCAGGACGCCGACCCGCGCTACGCCGGTGAGCCGATCCCGTCGAGCGAGTGCCTCAAGGACGTCCTCGAGCGCGCCCTGCCGTACTGGGAGTCCGACGTCGTGCCGGACCTCAAGGCCGGCAAGGTCGTCCTCGTGGCCGCGCACGGCAACTCGCTGCGCGCGATCATCAAGCACCTCGACGGCATCGACGACGAGAGCATCTCCGGGCTCAACGTGCCGACCGGCATCCCGCTGCTCTACGAGCTCGACGAGGACCTCAAGCCCATCACCCCCGGCGGTCGCTACCTCGACCCCGCCGCCGCGGAGGCTGCCATCGCCGCCGTGGCCAACCAGGGCAAGTAGCCCCTGACGCACGAAGAACCCCGCCCGTCGAACGACGGGCGGGGTTCTTTCTGTGCCGGGGCCGGCGCCGGGTCAGGAGCGCTCGGGCAGCGGGGCCACGGAGTTGCTGAGGTCGCCGGTGACGAGGTAGCTCGTGCGGCGCGCGACCGAGACGCCGTGGTCGCCGAAGCGCTCGAAGTACCGGCCGAGGAGGACGCCGTCGACCATCTGCTGACGGGTCATCTCCACCGCCGGGTCCAGGAGGATGGTGAAGGTGTGCTTGTGGAGTGCGTCGAGGGTGTCGTCGTCCCGCTCGACGCCGGCGGCGAGCTCGAGGTCACGGGTCTCGAGCAGGCGGCTCACCTGGTGGGCGACCTTCGTGGCCGCGGCGCCCATCTCGGTGAAGACCTCGCGCATCGAGGGGGCAGGGGCGACCTCGGGGTAGCGGCCGCGCGCGACCAGGGCGATGTGCCGGGCGAGGTCACCCATCCGCTCGATGGTCGCCGACATCCGCAGCGCGGCGATGACGACGCGCAGGTCGGTGGCGACCGGTGCCTGGCGGGCGAGCAGCGAGATGCACTGCTCGTCGAGGCTGCGCTCGATCTCGTCGATCTGCTCGTCGGCCCGGATGACGTTCTCGGCCAGCTGGAGGTCGGCGGTCTGCAGGGCGGTGGAGGCGTTCTCGATCGCGTCGATGACGAGCAGGCTCATCCGGTGGAGGTCGGTGCCGACCTGCTCCAGCTCCTGGTTGAAGATCTCTCGCACTCGTTCCTCCAAAGCTCGACGGTGACACCAACGGTATCGTTCCAGCCCCTGGTGAACGACTGATGACTCACCGGTGAACACTCGGCGGCCGGGCAGAACGGGCGGCGTGCCGAGTCCCGCGTGGGCATACGCTCGGGTTCGTGGAAGGCATCTGGGCGTTCGTCGTCGTCGCTGCGCTCGCGCTCGCCGCCGGCTTCCTCCTGCGGGGCTTCCTCCCCCGGCGGGCGGGCGAGCCGGCCGTCGAGGAGGCCGGCGTCGGGGTCAGCAAGGACACCCGCCAGCTCCTGCGCGCGCTGCGCTCCACCGCCCTCGTCCTCGACCCGAGCGGCGAGGTGCTCATGGCCAGCCCGTCGGCCTACAGCTACGGGTTCGTGCGCTCGGGCGCGGTCGTCTCGGGGCCCGTCAAGGACCTCGTCGCGGAGGCGCGCGCCGCAGGGCGCCCCCGGGAGCGCGAGCTCACCGTGCCGCGCGGCCCGCTCGCCGGCGCCGGGCAGATGATCTTCGAGATGAGGGTCGTGCCGCTGAGCGACGGCCGCGTGCTCGTCGTCGCCGACGACCGGACCGCGGCGCGGCGCCTGGACCAGGTCCGCCGTGACTTCGTCGCCAACGTCTCCCACGAGCTCAAGACCCCGGTGGGTGCGCTCGCGCTGCTCAGCGAGACCCTCGCCGACGCCGCGGACGACCCGGAGGCGGTGCGTCGTTTCACCGGCCAGATGAAGCGCGAGTCCCGCCGACTCACCGCCCTCGTCCAGGAGATCATCGACCTGTCCCGCCTGCAGGAGCCCGACGCGCTCGTCGACTCCGAGCTCGTCGCCCTCGACGACGTCGCCGCGGAGGCCGCCGACCGCGTGCGGGTGGAGGCCGAGGCGCGCCGCATCACGGTCGCCGTCGGCGGGGAGAGGGGCCTGTACGTCCACGGCGACGCGGACCTCCTCACCACCGCCGTGCGCAACCTCCTGGACAACGCGCTGCGCCACTCCGACACCCTGGGCCGGGTCTCGGTCGGCATCGCCCGGGACGGCGACAAGGTGCGCCTGGCCGTCGTCGACCAGGGTGAGGGGATCAGCCCCGAGCAGCAGGAGCGCATCTTCGAGCGCTTCTACCGCGGCGACCCCGCGCGCGCCCGGCGCACCGGCGGCACCGGCCTGGGGCTGAGCATCGTCAAGCACGTCGCCGCCGACCACGGCGGGGAGGTCGAGGTGTGGTCCAAGCCGGGCGCCGGCTCCACCTTCACCCTCGTCCTTCCGCTCGCCGACCCGCCCACCCCGCCCGACACGACAGGAGCCACGACGGAGCCATGACGACGATCCTGCTGGTCGAGGACGAGGAGTCCTACCGGGAGCCGCTCACCTACCAGCTCGAGCGGGACGGGTTCGACGTCGTCGCCGTCGACACCGGGTCCGGTGCGCTCGCGGCCTACGAGCGGACCCACCCGGACCTCGTCCTCCTCGACCTCATGCTCCCCGGCATGTCCGGGACCGAGGTGTGCCGCGAGCTGCGCCGCCACGGCAACACCCCCGTCATCATGCTCACCGCGAAGGACGAGGAGTTCGACAAGGTGCTGGGCCTGGAGCTCGGCGCGGACGACTACGTGACCAAGCCCTACTCCTACCGCGAGCTCCTCGCGCGCATCCGGGCCGTCCTGCGCCGCGGTGGGGAGCCGGCGGAGGGGGAGCCCACCGGCGTCCTGGAGGTCGGGCACGTGCGGATGGACCTCGGGCGCCACGAGCTGTTCGTCCGCGGCGAGCCCACCCGCATCCCGCTGCGGGAGTTCGAGCTCCTCGAGGTGCTCATGCGCAACGTCGACCACGTCCTCACCCGCGGCCAGCTCATCGACCGGGTGTGGGGGGCGGACTACGTCGGGGACACCAAGACCCTCGACGTCCACGTCAAGCGCCTCCGCGCGAAGATCGAGGCCGAGCCCTCGCGCCCCGAGATGCTCCTCACCGTCCGGGGGTTGGGGTACAAGCTCGTGACTCCCGGCAACACCCCGTAACCTGGATCTGCCCGTCGACCCGCGCGGGCGGATCTGACTGAGGAGTTACGGGATGTCGAAGGTCGGGCGGCGACACCGCGTCGCAGCCGGGGTGGCCCTCCTTGCGCTCGCGGCCGCGGGCTGCGGCACGCACACCGCGACGGTGGCCGGAGCGGGCGCGTCCTCCCAGGAGATCGCCATGCAGGCCTGGCTCGCCGGGCTGTACGACGAGTACCCCGACATCCTCGCCTCCTACGACCCGGCGGGCTCCGGGGCCGGCCGGGAGATGTTCATCACCGGGGCCGTCGACTTCGCGGGCTCGGACGCCGAGCTCGACGACGAGGAGCTGGAGCAGGCCGCCGGCCGCTGCGGCGACGGCGAGGTCATGGAGCTCCCGCTCTACATCTCCCCGATCGCCGTGGCCTACAACCTGCCCGGGCTCGACGTCGAGCACCTCAACCTCGAGCCGGAGACCATCGCAGGGATGTTCGACGGCCAGATCACGCGGTGGGACGACCCGGAGATCGCCGCGAGCAACCCCGGCGTCGACCTGCCCGACCTCCCGGTCATCCCGGTCAACCGCTCCGACGACTCGGGCACCACGGAGAACTTCACCGAGTACCTGGCCGAGGCCGGCGGGGACGCCTGGCCCCACGAGCCGAGCGGCACGTGGCCGCGCAGCGGCACGCAGTCGGGCCAGCAGAACGCCGGCGTCGTCTCCACCATGGAGGCCGCCGAGGGCACGCTGGGCTACCTCGACGCCTCCCAGGTGACCGACGAGCTCAGCACCGCCGCCATCGGGGTGGGCGACGGGTTCGTCCCCTTCTCCCCGGAGGCGGCCGCCGCCGTCGTCGACGCCTCGCCCCCCGCGGAGAGCGCGAGCGACACGCGCCTGACGATCCACCTCGACCGGGACACCGACGCCGACGGCGCCTACCCGCTCGTCCTCATCTCCTACACGATCGCGTGCACGAAGTACGACACCGCCGAGAAGGCCGACGCCGTCCGGGCGCTGCTCACCTACATGGCGAGCGAGGCCGGCCAGGAGCGGGTGGCGGCCCCCGACGTCGCCGGGGCCGCGCCGATCTCACCCGAGCTGCGCGCGCGGGTGATGGAGGTCGTCGACCAGATCAGCGGGCCGTAGCCCGGCCCGTCAGCCGGCGTACTCCTCGTACTGCGGCAGGGTGCCGTCGAGCACCGGGACGAGCACCTCGAAGACGCCGTAGCCGGAGACCTCGACGACGGCCTCGACCATGCCACCGGGGGCCGCGGGGGTCTGCGGGATGACGACGAGCTCCTCGCTGCCGAGGAGCACCGAGCCGTCGGGCAGGACCGGCAGCTGGATGCCACCGTCACCGATGGCCACGGACATGAGGACCTCCTCGGCGGAGTCGTTGACGAGCGCCCCGAACACCAGGCCCTCGCCACCCTCCCCGTCGGTGAGGACCATGAGGTTCTCCACCCGGACGTCGTCGGACACCTCGACCCGCACGCCGTCGCCGGCGTTGTAGAGCTCGGCGGTCTGGATCGGGGTCATCGCGCTGCAGCTTGCGACCAGCAGCGAGGCGCCGATCACAGCGGCCCCCCGGAGCAGGCGGTGGGAGCGGGCCAAAACGATCTCCTTCGTCAGTTGTCCTGGTCCCAGGCTACCGGCCCGCGGGCGTGGTATGCGCCGTCACGGGGCTCCGAAGGGGCCCGTCGGGGAGGTCCCACGACCGTGCCACATCTCCGGAATGGCGGCATTTCACCGTGCTAAAATCGGAACCTCGCGACCAAGGAGCCTTGCCACCATGACCTTCACCGTCGGTGAGACCGTTGTTTACCCCCACCACGGAGCAGCCCTGATCGAGGCAATCTCGAAGAAGGTCATCAGAGGCGAGGAGAAGCTCTACCTCAAGCTTCGCGTCGCCCAGGGAGACCTCACCATCGAGGTCCCGGCCGACAATGTCGACCTCGTGGGCGTGCGTGACGTCGTGGGCAAGGAAGGCCTGGAGCGGGTGTTCGAGGTGCTGCGCGCGCCGTACACCGAGGAGCCGACCAACTGGTCGCGCCGCTACAAGGCGAACGTCGAGAAGATCGCCTCCGGTGACGTCATCAAGGTCGCCGAGGTCGTCCGGGACCTGTCCCGTCGCGACCAGGACCGCGGCCTGTCCGCCGGTGAGAAGCGCATGCTTGCCAAGGCCCGCCAGATCCTCGTCTCCGAGCTCGCACTTGCCGAGCGCACGGAGGAGGAGAAGGCCGAGGCCATGCTCGACGACGTCCTGGCCTCCTGACCCAGGTGCGCTGCGCCGCGGTCCTCACGGCTGCCGGCTCCGGCACCCGCCTCGGGCACGCGCTGCCCAAGGCCCTCGTCCCGCTCGCGGGGACCCCGCTCGTCGTCCGCGCCGCGCACGGGCTCGCGGCCTCCGGCGTCGTCGACGGCGTCGTCGTCACCTGCCCGGGTGACCACCTCGACCAGGTGCGCGGACTCTTCCCCGGTGGACGCGTCCCCGGCACCGAGGTGCCCGTCGAGGTCGTCACCGGCGGCCCCACCCGGCAGGCCTCCGTCGCCGCCGGCCTGGCCGCGCTCGACGACGTCGCGCCGGGCGCCGGGCTCGTCCTCGTCCACGACGCCGCCCGCTGCCTCGCCGGGCCCGGGCTCGTGCGCCGCGTCGTCGCCGCCCTCGAGGACGGCAGCCGGGCCGTCGTGCCGGGCGTGCCCGTCGCCGACACGGTCAAGCGCGTCCTCGCGCTGCCGGACGGCGGGGAGGTCGTCGTCGAGACGCCGGACCGCGCCGCGCTTCGGGCGGTCCAGACGCCGCAGGGCTTCACCCGCGACCTGCTCGAGCGGGCGCACCGCGCCGCCGCCGACCGGGCCGGCGACGAGCGCACCGCCGTCTCCGACGACGCCGGCCTCGTCGAGCTGCTCGGCGAGCAGGTGCACGTCGTCCCGGGCGAGGACGCGGCGCTGAAGATCACCACCCCAGCCGACCTCGACCGCGCAGAACGGCTGCTCGACCGCTCCTGAGGTACGGCTCAGCGCGCGACGAGCGCGGTGGCGATCGCGAGCAGACCCTCGCCGCGGCCGGTGAAGCCGAGGCCGTCCGTCGTCGTCGCCGAGAGGCTGACCGGGGCACCGAGGGCCGCCGTCATCGCCGCGGCCGCCTCCTCGCGCCGCGGCCCGATGCGCGGCCGGTTGCCGACGACCTGAACGGCGACGTTCCCGATGGTGAACCCGGCCTCGCGCACGAGCCGGGCCGTCTCGGTGAGGAGCTGCGCGCCCGACGCCCCCGCCCAGCGCGGCTCGGCGGTGCCGAAGTGCGACCCGAGGTCCCCCAGGCCGGCGGCCGAGAGCAGCGCGTCGCACGCCGCGTGGGCCGCGACGTCGCCGTCGGAGTGGCCCTCGAGGCCCACCTCGCCCGGCCACTCGAGGCACGCGACGAACAGCGGGCGCCCGCTGCCGGCGGCGGCGAAGGCGTGGACGTCGGTCCCGATCCCGGTGCGTGGCAGCATGCCCGTCAGCGTAGTGCGGCTCAGGTGAGCGGCGGCTCGCGCAGAGCGCTCTCGCTACGCAGCGTGACCTTCACGGGCAGGAGGAGCGCGAGGCCGACGGCGAGGACGAGGCAGATCCCGAGGATGCCCCAGTGGTCCGCGTCCCCGACGGGCACGCCCGAGACCGCCGCGCCCAGCGTGATCGCGAGGGAGAACATCGCCGGCGCCAGGAAGCTCACCGCCCGCCCCGTCGTGGCGTAGAGGCCGAAGAGCTCGCCCTCCTTGCCCTTGGGGATGAGGCGGGCGAGGAAGGTCCGCGAGGCCGACTGCGCGGGGCCGACGAACACGCACAGCACCAGGCCGAGGCTCCAGAAGACGACGGCGCCGCGGTCGTGGAGGAGGAAGACGCCGAGCCCGGCGACGATCATCGCGACCAGCGCGCCGATGATCACCCGCTTGGGGCCCAGGAGGTCGTCGAGCGCACCGAACGCGATCGTCGCCACCCCGGCGACGAGGTTCGCGGCGACGCCGAAGATGATGATCTCCCCGGCGGCGAAGCCGAAGACGGTCCCGGCGATGACGCCGCCGAAGGTGAACACCCCGGCCAGGCCGTCGCGGAAGACCGCGCTGGCGAGCAGGAAGTAGACCGTGTGGTGGTCCTCGCGCCACACCCGACGCACCGAGGTGACGAGCAGCTTGTAGGAGCCGGTGACACCGAGGCGGGGAAGCGTGCCGCGGGCGGACTTGTCGTCGCGCACGGTGAGCAGCACGGGGACGGAGAACACGAGCGTCCACACCGCGCAGACGAGCGTCGTCACCCGCACGTCCATGCCGTTCTCCGACGTGATCCCGAAGACGCCGACGTCGGGCTCGATGAGACCGAAGTAGACGATGAGGAGCAGGACGATGCCCCCGATGTACCCCAGGCCCCAGCCGAGCCCCGACACCCGGCCCACGGTCGACGGCGTCGACAGGTCGCCGAGCATCGCGTAGTAGTTCACCGACGCGAGCTCGAAGAAGATGTTGCCCGCGCCGAGGAGGATGAGACCGAGCCACAGGTAGCCCGGGTCGGGCTGGACGAGGAACATCGCCGCGGAGATGACGACGACCGCCATCGTGTTGAACCCCAGCCAGAACGTCCGTCGTCCGGAGCGGTCCGAGCGCAGGCCGGCGACCGGGGCGCAGATCGCCACCAGCGCGCCCGCCCCGGCGAGCACCCAGCCCAGCTTCTGCGCGGCGCCCGCACCGAAGAGGTCCTTGTTCGTGAGGTAGACGGTGAACACGAACGTCGTGATGACGGCGTTGAACGCCGCCGAGCCCCAGTCCCACAGGCTCCAGGCGTAGACCGGCCAGCCGAAGCGACGGCGCGCGGGGCGCGGGGTCGAGGTCACCGACGATGTGCTCACCCGCGAACGGTAGCGCCCCGTGGCCCCCGGAACTCGGTCCTTCCGGCCCTGGGGCGCCGCGCCGGTAGCCTGGGGGCGTGAGCCTGCGACTTCATGACTCCGCCACCCGGTCGGACCGCGAGCTGGTGCCCCTCGTCCCCGGACGGGTGAGCATCTACCTGTGCGGTGCCACCGTCCAGGGCGCGCCGCACGTGGGCCACCTGCGCTCCGCCATCGCCTTCGACGTCCTCGTCCGCTGGCTGCGTCGTCGGGGGATGGAGGTGACGCTCGTGCGCAACGTCACCGACATCGACGACAAGATCCTCGCCAAGTCCGCCGAGGCCGGCGTGCCGTGGTGGGCGTGGGCCTACCGCTTCGAGCAGGAGTTCACCGCCGCCTACGACGCCGTCGGCGTCCTGCGTCCGACCTACGAGCCGCGCGCCACCGGCCACGTGACCGAGATGGTCTCCCTCGTCGAGCGCCTGGTCGAGCGCGGGCACGCCTACCGGGGCGAGGGCGCGAACGTCTACTTCGACGTCCGCTCCTTCCCCGAGTACGGCGCCCTCACCCGCCAGCGCATCGAGAACATGTCGACCGTCGAGGAGGAGGAGGCCACCGACAAGCGCGACCCGCGCGACTTCGCGCTGTGGAAGTCCTCCAAGCCCGGTGAGCCCGAGTCTGCCGCGTGGGACACCCCCTTCGGGCGCGGGCGGCCCGGCTGGCACCTCGAGTGCTCCGCGATGGCCCACCGCTACCTCGGGGAGTCCTTCGACATCCACGGCGGCGGCATCGACCTGCGCTTCCCCCACCACGAGAACGAGCTCGCCCAGTCGCGGGCCGCCGGTGACGCCTTCGCCCAGCACTGGATGCACAACGCGTGGGTCACCGTCGGCGGGGAGAAGATGAGCAAGTCCCTGGGGAACTCGCTCGTCGTGGCCAACGTGCTCCGCCAGGTCCCCGCCGTCGTGCTCCGCTTCGCCCTCGGCACCGTCCACTACCGCTCCACCGTGGAGTTCTCCCAGGCCTCCCTCGCCGAGGCGAGGAGCACCTGGGAGCGCATCTCCGGGTTCGTCGCCCGCGCCGTCGAGCGGGTCGGGGCGGTGGGCGCCGAGGAGGTCACGAGCCGTCCGCTCTCCGCCCTCCCCGAGGCCTTCGTCGCCGCGATGGACGACGACCTCAACGTCTCCGCGGCCCTCGCCGTCGTCCACGAGCAGGTGAAGGTGGGCAACAACGCACTCGTCGCGGGGGAGGACGGCGTCGTGCGGGAGGCCCTGCTCCAGGTACGCTCGATGCTCGACGTCCTGGGCCTTGATCCGCTGGCGGCCCCCTGGGCCACCTCGAGCGGGCCCGACGACACGGCGCGAGCAGCCCTCGAGGCGCTCGTGCCGGCCGTGCTCGCCGAGCGCGCCGAGGCGCGCCGCACCAAGGACTGGGCACGGGCCGACGCCCTTCGCGACCAGCTCCAGGACGCAGGGATCATCATCGAGGACTCGCCGGACGGTGCCCGGTGGCAACTAGGAGGGACGCGCTGATGGCAGGCAACTCCAAGCGTCGTGGCGCGGTGCGCAAGGCAGGGTCGAAGAAGGGCCCCCAGGTCGGCAGCGGCGGGCAGCGGCGACGCGGCCTCAAGGGCCGCGGACCCACGCCCAAGGCGACCGAGCGCGAGTACCACCCGGCGGCCAAGCGGGCCGCAGCGGCGGCCAAGCGTGACGAGCGTCAGCCCAGGCGCGCCCAGCCGCAGCGGCAGACGACGCCCGACCTCGAGCTCGTCACCGGGCGCAACGCCGTCCTCGAGGTCGTGCGCGCCGGGACGCCGGTCGAGCGGGTCTACCTCGCCGCCCGCGCCGAGTCCGACGACCGGCTCAGCGAGGTACTGCGCACCGTCACCGCGCGCCACCTGCCGCTCGTCGAGGCGACCAAGGGCGAGCTCGACAAGCTCACCGACGGCGCCAACCACCAGGGCATCGCCATCCAGGTGCCGCCCTACGAGTACACCGACCCGGCCGCGCTGCTCGACCGCGTCGCGGGCGGCCCGCCGCTCATCGTCGCGCTCGACGGCGTCACCGACCCGCACAACCTCGGCGCCGTCCTGCGGTCCGCCGGGGCGTTCGGGGTGCACGGCGTCGTCGTGCCCGAGCGCCGCGCGGCCGGCGTCACCGCCACCGTGTGGAAGGTGTCCGCCGGAGCCGCGGCCCGCGTGCCCGTCGCCCGGGCGACGAACCTCGTGCGGGCGCTGCAGGACTACAAGAAGGCCGGCTGCTTCGTCGTCGGCCTCGACGGGCAGGCGTCCACCTCGGTGAGCGACCTCGAGCTCGCCACCGAGCCGCTCGTCGTCGTCGTCGGCTCCGAGGGCAAGGGGCTGTCCCGGCTCGTGCGCGAGACCTGCGACGCGATCGCCGGCATCGAGATCTCCTCGCGCGTGGAGTCCCTCAACGCCGCCGTCGCCACCGGCATCAGCCTCTACGAGATCGCCCGCATCCGCGCCACCCGCTGACGCGGCCCGTGCCGCGTGCCGGCGGCCTCCGGCTGTCACGGCCCGTGCCGCGTGCCGGCGGCGTCCGGCTGTCGCGGCCCGGCGGCGTCCGGCGCGCGTTTTCCTGCCACAAAGTCGGCGACGCGCCAGCGACACACCGCCGAGGGAGCGCTTCCCCGGCCTGGTGAGACGACTTCGTGGCAGGTTCTGCCGCCGGTCAGGCGGACTCGCCCCTCCACGTGCGGGCGGAGCGCGCCGGACGCCCCGTGCCGCGTGTTCTGCCACAAAGTCGGGGACACGCGCGCGACACGCCGCCGGGGGAGCGCTTCCACGGCCTCCGAGGGTGACTTGGTGGCAGGTTTGGGGCGGTCGGACGGCGCCGCGGTGTCGTAACTGCGGCGCCCCGGGGTGCCGGGGTGCTGCACCGGGGCCCGTTCGCGGCGAGGGGCACACAGGGAGGGGCGCGCGCGACCCGGCTCCGGGCGCGCCGGTCGCACCATCGGGTGATGGACGTGACGGACCGGATCTGGCACTTCGGGGGCGCGGCCAAGCGGTCCCAGCTCGTGCGCACCGCGGCCGACCGCCGTGCCCTGGCCGACGGGCTTGCCACCGGCGTCCTGCGTGAGCTCGGCGCAGGCTGGCTCGCGACGGCCGGCGCGGACCCGGCCGTGGTGGCCGCCCGCCGCCTCGGCGGCACGGTCACCTGCGTGAGCGCCGCCGCGTTCTACGGCCTGCGGGTCATGCACCCGCCCGAGCGCCGCCACGTCGCCCTGCCCAGGGCGCGCGGCGTACGGCAGGTCGCCCTTCCCGCTCGTGTCCACCGCGAGCGCTGGTGGTCGGCGCCGCCAGACCTCGGACTGCCCCTCGCCCCGCTCGACGTCGTCCTCGCCCGCGTGCTGCGCTGCCTGCCGGCGGACCTGGCGGCCGTCACCGTCGACTCCGCCCTCACCAAGCGGCTCGTCACCACGGACGAGGTCGCCCGTGCGGTCACCGGGCCCGGGAGTCCGGCGGCGCTCGCGGCGCTGGCGCGGTGTCGTCCGGGCAGCCGGTCGGGCATCGAGACACTCGCCCGGCTGGCGCTGGAGGAGGCCGGTCTGCGGGTCGACCCGGCGGTCACCATCGCCGGGGTGGGGGAGGTCGACCTCGTCGTCGAGGGGCACGTCGTCGTCGAGTGCGACGGCTTCGCCTACCACTCCGGGCGGGTGGAGTACCGGGAGGACCGGCGCCGCGACCGGGTGCTCATCGCGAAGGGGTACCTCCCCCTGCGGTTCACCTACGAGGACGTCATGACCGACAGTGCGACGGTCGTCCGCGCCGTCCTCGAGGTGCTCGGCCGGGCGTGACGGCGACCGGAACCTGCCACCAAGTCCGCCGCCGGAGCGCGGGAAGCGCTGCCCCAACGGTGTGGCGGCGGCGTGTCGGTGACTTGGTGGCAGGATCGGCGCGGGCAGGCGCCCGGGACGCGCTACGGAGGGCTAGAACTCGATCCGGGGGATCGTCTCCGTGTCGGCGCCGGGGTCGAGGACGGCGCGCTCGTCTGGCCGGTGGCGCAGGACGTTGTCGATGTAGGAGGCGACGGCGTCGGGCAGCGGGACGTCGCGCTGCTGCTGCTGGGAGATGAACCAGCGGTGCTCGAGCACCTCGTGGAACACCTCGGCCGGCTCGAGCTTCCCGCGCAGCTCGCGCGGGATGGCCCGGACGGTGGGCTCGAAGACACGGGCGAGCCAGTCGTGGGCGACGAACTCCTCTTCCTCCCCCTGCCGGTCGGTCGCGGCGCGGAAGGCGTCGAGGTCGTTGAGCATGCGGCGCGCCTGGTTCTCCTGGACGTCCAGGCCGGTGAGTCGCATGAGGCGGCGGTGGTGGTGGCCGGCGTCGACGACCTTGGGCTGGATCTGGATGCGGGTGCCGTCGACGTCCGTGGTCATCGACAGCTCCCCGACGTCGTACCCGAGCTCGTTGAGCCGGTGGATCCGGGCGGACACACGCCAGCGCTCGCCGTTCTCGAAGGACTCCGAGGAGGTGAGCTCCTGCCACAGGGCGGTGTACCGCTCGACGATCCGGTTGCCGACCTCGATGGTGTCGACCTCCTCGGAGACGAATCCGCCGGCCTGGAGGTCCATCAGCTCGCCGATGATGTTCGTGCGTGCGAGGTCGAGGTCGTACTCGCGCTGGCCGACGGTGAGCGTGGGCTGGAACTCGCCCGTCTCGGCGTCGACGAGGTAGGCGGCGAAGGCGCCGGCGTCGCGGCGGAAGAGCGTGTTCGACAGCGAGACGTCGCCCCAGTAGAAGCCGAGCAGGTGCAGCCGCACGAGGAGGACGGCGAGCGCGTCGATGAGCCGGGTCGCGGTGTCGCGCCGCAGGTACTGGGAGAACAGCGCGCGGTAGGGCAGGGAGAACTGGAGGTGCTCGGTGACGAGCACGGAGTCCAGCGGCTCGCCGAGCGGCGTGGACCGGCCGGTGATGACGGCGAGCGGCTGCACCGAGGGAGCCTGCAGCCGGTTGAGGTTGCGGAGCATCTCGTACTCGTGGAACGCGACGGTCTCCCCGATCTCCTTGATCGCGATGACCCGGCCGGACAGCCGCACGAAGCGCACGACGTGACGGGAGATGCCGCGCGGCAGCGCCGCGAGGACCGACTCGGGCCACTCCTCCAGCGGGATCTCCCACGGGAGGTCGAGGAGGGCGGGATCGAGCCGCGCCGCGGTGATCTCAAGGGAGGTAGGCATCGTGCTCCTCATGATGCAGGGGCGGACCCGACGCTACGGGCCCGCCCCTGCATGTGCGACTTTCGGGTCAGTCGGGAAGACGCTCACCCGTGGTGACGGCGAAGTTGTGCTGCTCGCCGGGACGGATGCGGGCGTAGACGGTCTCGCCCTTCATCGGCACCTCGCGCGGGTCGATGCGGACGATGATCTGCGCGTCGCCGGCGCCCGAGGAGATGTGCTCGGCCAGCTCCTTGGAGCCCGCGAGGCGGCCGTAGACGAACGCGTCGGAGCCGAGCTCCTCGACGAGGTCGACGGTCACCGGGATCGCGCCCTCGGTGCCCGCGGACACGCGGTCGAGGGACTCGGGACGGAAGCCGACGATGACCTCGCCCTTGCTGTCGGCGCCCATCGCGTCGATGGTCGCGCGGCTCAGCGGGACGCGGGCCTCACCGAGCACGGCGGCGCCGTCCTGGATGTGGAAGGTGCCGAGGTTCATCGCGGGGGAGCCGATGAAGCCGGCGACGAACACGTTGGCCGGGCGGTCGTACATGTCGCGCGGGGTGCCGACCTGCTGGAGGACGCCGTCCTTGAGGACCGCGATGCGGTCGCCCATGGTGAGGGCCTCGGTCTGGTCGTGCGTGACGTAGACGGTCGTGACGCCGAGGCGGCGCTGGAGCGAGGCGATCTGGGTGCGGGTCTGGACGCGGAGCTTGGCGTCGAGGTTCGACAGCGGCTCGTCCATGAGGAACACCTGCGGCTGGCGGACGATCGCGCGGCCCATGGCGACGCGCTGACGCTGACCACCGGAGAGCGCCTTCGGCTTGCGGTCGAGGTACTCGGAGAGGTCGAGGATCTTGGCAGCCTCCTCGACCCGCTGGCGGATCTCGGCCTTCGGCTTGCCGGCGATCTTGAGCGCGAAGCCCATGTTGTCCGCGACGGACATGTGCGGGTACAGCGCGTAGTTCTGGAACACCATCGCGATGTCGCGGTCCTTGGGCTGGATGTCGGTGACGTCGCGGTCACCGATGAGGATGCGCCCGGAGTTCACGTCCTCGAGCCCGGCGAGCATGCGCAGGGAGGTGGACTTGCCGCAGCCGGAGGGGCCCACGAGGACGAGGAACTCGCCGTCGGCGATCTCCAGGTCGAGAGCGTCCACCGCCGGGCGCTCGGTGCCCGGGTAGGTGCGCGTGGCCTTGTCGAACGTCACTGATGCCATCGTTGGTCGTTTCCCTTCACCGGCAGGTACGTGCCGGACGATCCGTTGTGAAGAGTGTCAGGTGTCTGCCTTGACACTGGTCCGGCCCCGCCGACCGGTGGTCGCCGGGTCCGAGCCGTCATCAGTGTCGCACAGGCGGGAAAGTGGCGACGTGGCCTAGGTCCCGCCTGTGCGGTGGGTCACACCGACTCGCGCAGCTCCAGGAGGCGCAGGAGGACGGCGGCGAGCTCGTCCGGGTCGGCCACCCGGTACTGCGCCGCGGTCGGCCCGTCGCCCACCTTGATGCCGACGTCGTCGGGGCCCAGGACGGCGAAGGCGTCCTCGTCGGTGACGTCGTCGCCCGCGAAGAGGACCGCGGACGGGGCGACGTCGGCGCGCAGCTCGGCGATCGCGTCGCCCTTGGTCGTGTGGAGCACGGCCATCTCGACGACGTCCTTGCCGTGCTGGACGCGCAGGCCCGGCCGGGTGGCCGGCCCGGCGAGCACCTCCTCGGTGAGGGCGGCGGCGTCCTGCGCGCCGGCGAGCCGCGAGTGCACGACGACGGAGACCGGCTTGACCTCCACCCAGGCACCCTCGTAGCGCTCGGCGAGGGTGCGCGCCTCGCGCAGCACGGCGGCGTGCAGGGCCTCCTGCTCGGCGGTGAGCACGAGCGGCTCGGCGACGAGCTCGCGGGTCTGCTCGGCCGTCATCCCGACGTGTCCGCGCTGGGCGCCGTGGCTGCCGACGACGCGCGTCCCGGCGGGCACCTCGGCGATCGCGACGAGCCCGGTCGCCTCGCGCCCGGAGACGAGCGCGAGGTGGATGCCGGGCAGCGCGTCGAGGCGGGCGAGCGCCTCGGCGGCGGCGGGCACCACCTGGGACCGGGAGGGGTCGTCGACGAGCGGGGCGAGCGCGCCGTCGAAGTCGAGGGCGACGAGGACCGAGGGGTGCGCGGCGAGTCGGCGCAGCGCCTGGTCGAGCTCCTCGGCGAGGTGCTGGACGAACAGGGGGGCGTCGACGCCGGGGCCGGGGACCCCGGGGTCTTCGGTCGGGCTCATGACTCGCTCCTTCGGGCAGACAGTGCGTCGAGGAAGTCCCCCGCCCAGCGCTGGACGTCGTGCTCCAGCACCCGGCGGCGCAGCGCGCGCATCCGACGGCGACGCTCCCGCGGCTCCATGCCGATGGCCCGCATGATCGCGGTCTTCGTGCCGTCGATGTCGTGGGGGTTGATGAGCAGCGCCTGGCCGAGCTCGTCGGCGGCGCCGGTGAACTCGCTGAGGACGAGGACGCCGCCGAGGTCGCCGCGGGCGGCGATGTACTCCTTGGCGACGAGGTTCATCCCGTCGCGCAGCGAGGTGACGAGCATGACGTCGGCCGCGAGGTAGAGGGCCGCCATCTCCTCGGCGGGGTAGGAGTGGTGCATGTAGTGGATCGCCGGCTTGCCGAGGACGCCGTAGTCACCGTTGATCCGCCCGACGGTCACCTCGATCTCGTCGCGCAGCTGGCGGTACTGGTCGACGCGCTCGCGCGAAGGGCTGGCGATCTGGACGAGGGTCGTCTCCGGCGGCGTCACCCGGCCGTCGGAGAGCAGCTCCCCGAACGCCTTGAGCCGGTGCCGGATGCCCTTGGTGTAGTCGAGGCGGTCGACGCCGAGGAGCAGGACGTCGGGGCTGCCGAGCTCGTTGCGGATCTCGACGGCGCGGCGCTGCACCGGCTCGCTGGCGGCCAGCGCGTCGAAGGACTTGGTGTCGATGGAGATGGGGAAGACCCCGGCGCGCACCTGGCGCTCGGGACGCGACCAGCGGGCACCGACCGTCACCGTGTTGCCCTTGGTGGTGAGGGGCGTGAGGCGGCGCACGGCGCGCATGAAGTTCGCGGCGTCACCGGCGCGCTGGAAGCCGATGAGGTCGGCACCGAGCAGACCCTCGACGACCTGCCGACGCCACGGCAGCTGGGTGAAGATCTCCACCGGCGGGAAGGGGATGTGGTTGAAGAACCCGATGCGCACGTCGGGGCGGAGCATGCGCAGCACCGACGGGACGAGCTGGAGCTGGTAGTCGTGCACCCACACGGTGCCGCCCTCGGCGACGGCCTCGGCGGCGGCGGCCGCGAAGCGCCGGTTGACCGCGACGTAGGCGTTCCACCACTGCCGGTGGTACTCCGGCGGGACGATGACGTCGTGGTACAGCGGCCACAGGGTCCCGTTGGAGAAGCCCTCGTAGTACTGGTTGACCTCCTGCTCCGTCAGCGTCACCGGCCACACCCGGATCCCGTCGGAGTCGAACGGGTCCAGCGAGAGGTCGGGGCTGCCCGCCCAGCCGACCCAGGCGCCCTCGTGCTCGCGCATGACCGGCGCCAGTGCGGTGACGAGCCCGCCGGGTGAGCGGGTCGCCTCGACGGAACCGTCGGGGGCGAGGGAGATGTCGACCGGGAGGCGGTTGGCGACGACGACGATCTGGTGCTCACCTGCTGGCATGTGAAGTTTCATCCTCCTGTGGGGGTCGTTCCCGAGGCTACCCAGTGATGTCGCGGCGCGCCTGGGTAGGTTGAGGTCATGCAGGGGATCGAGGGCTACCGGCTCGTGCGGCGCATCGGCGCCGGCGGCATGGGCACGGTGCACGAGGCGCTGGACGCCGACGGGCGCCGGGTCGCGGTCAAGGTCCTCCACGAGGCGATCGCCGCGGACCCCGCCGCCCGGGAGCGGCTGCGCCGCGAGGTCGAGCTGCTCCACCGCGTCCGGGGCCGCGGCGTCGCGCGCGTGCTCGACGCGGAGGCCGACGCCGCGACCGCGTTCGTCGTCACCGAGCTGATCGACGGGCCGACCCTCGAGGACGACGTCCGCGAGCACGGCCCGCTCACCGAGGACGAGCTCGCCGAGCTGGCGCACGGGCTGGCCGAGGGCCTCGACGCGATCCACGCCGCCGGTATCGCCCACCGCGACCTCAAGCCGGGCAACGTCATGCTGTCCGCCGACGGGCCGGTGATCATCGACTTCGGGATCGCCCAGGTGGCCGACGACGTCCGGCTCACCCAGACCGGCATGGTCACCGGGACGCCGGGCTACCTCGACCCCGACGTCCTCGCCGGGGGAGATCCCGGCCCGGCTGGGGACTGGTGGGCGTGGGCGGCCGTCCTCACCTACGCCGCCACCGGTCGCCCGCCGTTCGGGCGCGGGGGCATGCAGGCGGTGCTCGGGCGGGTGAGCACCGGCGTCGTCGACACCGACGGGCTGCCCGACCGGCTCGCGGCGGTCCTCGGGGCCGCGCTCGACCCGGAGCCGGCCCGCCGCCTGCCCCCGGGCGACGTCCTCGCCGCGCTCGACGGCGACTGGGACCGCCCGGCGCTGCGCGCGCTGCTCGCCTCGCCCCCCGACCCGGTGACCCGCACCGACGTCCTGCCGCCGTCGGTCCCGCCGGCGCACACCCGGGCGCTGCCGGCGCAGGAGCCCTGGTACCCGCCGCCTGTGGTGGCGCAGACCTACGAGGCACCGGCCGTCGAGCCGTGGGACCGGCAGGCGCCCGAGCAGTGGGCGCCGCAGCCCGTGGCCGGGACGGCCGTCGCCCCGGCGGGGTGGGGCCTCACGCCGCAGGAGGTGCCCCCGTGGGCGGTGCCCCCGCGCCGCCGTGGCGGCACGCTCGCCGCGCTCGGCCTGGGACTGACGGCGCTCGCGATGCTGGCGCCGGGCGCGTGGGCCGTGGGGGTCCTCGCGCTCGTCGTCGTCCTCGGCGCCGTGGGGCGCGGTGCGGTGCGGCTGCGCACCGGGAGGCTGCGGCGCGGCCTGCGCCGCGGTGACACCGCGCGGGCCTGGCTCGCCGCGCCGGTCCACCTGCTCGGGGCGGCGCTCGCGACCGTCCCCGGCCTCCTGCTCGCCGCGCTGGTCGCCGGGGTGGGCGGGTGGGCGGTCCTCACCTTCACCTCCCCGCCCGCCGACGTCCGCCCGTGGCTGTTGTGGTGCGCGGCGGCCCTCGCGCTGTGGGCGCTGTGGAGCGTGCCGCCGGCCGAGGGGACGCGGGAGGGGGCGCGCGTCGTCCTCGGCGCCCTGCCGCGGCAGGCCCGCGTCGGCCTCGTCCTGCTCGGGCTCGGGACGGCGGCCGTGCTCGCGACCCTCGTCCTCACCGGTGCGCCCCCCGACCCGGTGTGGTCGCCGCTGCCGTCCCCCGCCTGAGCACCCGTCCGGATCCCGGGATCCCCGGCGGATCGTCGCCAGGCGGGCAGGGCGCCGCGTACGCTGACCCGGTGCGCCGCTCCCGCCTGGACGTGCGGCCCGGCCTCGTCGTGGCCGTGGCCGCGCTGCTGCCTGCGCTCGCGGCGGTGCTCAGCGGCGCGGTCCAGGTGACCCGGTGCGTCTCGGTGCCCGGCGGGGTGGCCCGCATCGGCATCGACCTCGCGCTCCTGCGTCACTCCGAGGAGTGCCCGACGACGGGCCTCGCGCTCGGCGGGGAGAGCGACCGCGTGCTCGCGGTCGTCGTCCTCCTCACGGCGCCGATGCTGCTGCTCCACGCGGGCGTCCTGCTCGGCACGTGGGGGGCCGGCGCCGCGCTGCGCCGCTCCCTGGCCCGGCTCGCCCGGCTGACCCCGTGGCGGCGGGTGCCTCGGCCCCGGCTGCTCGTCGTGCCTGCCCGGCGCGCCGCCGTCGGCCGTCTCGCCTCCTTCGTCTCGCGCGCGCACGTCGCCGTCCCACTCCTCCGCGGACCCCCGGCACCGCTGCCGGCCTGAGTGGTGCTCGCCCGCACGGGCGCGCACCGACGGTCACGCGACCACACCCCGAGGGCGCCGTGCGCCCGCGACAACCAGGAGCCATCCATGTCCAACGCCAAGGTGAACAAGCAGGAGCGGCGCGACGCCGCCCGTGAGCAGGCGCGCAAGCTGCGTGAGGCGCAGAAGCGCCGCGAGAAGCGCAACCGCCTTCTCATCATCGCCGGTGTCGTCGTCTTCATCGGCATCGTCGCCGCTGCGCTGTTCACGATCATCAGCAACGCCAACCGCTCCCCGCTCGAGGGCGTGGACGCCGAGCCCGCGGGCGTCAACGCGAGCGGCGCGATCCAGGTCGGCGCCGACGGCGTCGGGTCGGTCAACGAGGGCGCTCCCGTCGTCGACATCTACCTCGACTACCTGTGCACCTACTGCGCCCAGTTCGAGGAGCTCAACGCGGGCGTCCTCGACGAGCTCGCCGCGAACGGTGAGGCGACGGTGAACTACCACCCCGTCACCTACATCGGGGCCTCCGACTTCAACCTCCGCGGGGCGAACGCCCTCGGTGAGGTCGCGACGCAGTCGCCCGAGCACTTCAGCGCCTTCAACGAGCAGCTCTTCGCCGCCCAGGGCGAGGGCGGGGCCACCCCGCTCAGCGACGAGCAGATCGCCGAGGTCGCCCGCGAGGTCGGCGTGCCCGAGGAGGTCATCGAGACCTTCGGTGAGGGCCGCTACAACGACTGGGTCGCCGCCGTCACCGAGCAGTCCCGCCGTGACGGCGTCGGCGGCACGCCGACCGTCCTCATCGACGGTGAGGAGTTCACCGGCTGGCAGCAGGAGGGCGCGCTCGCCCAGGCCGTCGCCGACGCCGGGGCCTGACACCTGGCAGACTTTGCCGGGGCGGGACCGCACGGTCCCGCCCCGGTGCCGGTGAGTCCGGCACCCCGCCGCCTTAGCTCAGCTGGTAGAGCACCCGCCTTGTAAGCGGACGGTCGTCGGTTCGATTCCGACAGGCGGCTCCACGTTGTGCTCGCCCGCGCCCGGCGCCGTCGTCCGCGGGCGGCGCTTCTGCCCCGTCGCTCCGCCCGGGACTCCGGCACCGGCGGCCTCCCGGTGTGCCCAGGCCGGCCGCGCGTCCGGCCGTTCCCGACGGGTATCGCCGAGGAGCGTCGCGCTGTACCGTCCTCGGCATGGCGCCGACGGCGCGCCCACGGCCCGAGCTCGTCGATGAGGAGGGTGGTCCGGACGACTCGGGGCCGGGCGGGGGAGGACGAGGAGGACCTCGTCGAGGGGGAGAGCCTTGTCTCGGCTCACCCTCGGTCGCCCGGGTGGGCAGAGACGACTGCGAAACGCAAGGGAGCGTATCCAGATGGAGAAGCGAACCGGGATGCGCGGGCGTAGGCCCGTGACGTCGTTGCTTGCACTGCTGCTGTTGGTCGCGTCCGCTCTGGCCCTCGGGCCGGCCGCGGTCGCGCAGGTGTCGCCGATGGTGGAGGGGCCGACCGTCACGGCGGACCCGAGCTCGCCGACGGGGTACACCGTGACGTTCGTCTATCACAACCCCGATGCCACCCAGGTGCGCCTTGCCGGCGACCTGACCCTGCTCGACGTCGACACCGGCCGCACCACCCGGTACCAGCCGGAGGAGTGGGAGCCGGGGCGCTACCACGCGGGTGGGACGGAGTTCCTGCGGGACATGACGAAGGACGAGAACGGCTACTGGTCGGTCTCCGTCCCCCTGCACGCGGGGGGCCTGAGCTACTGGTACCGCGTCTGGGACCCGACGCAGGGGTGGGAGAACAAGCGCATCTGGGACCCCGCCTCCCCGCACCCGCGGCCCCCGGGCGACTCCTCCTTCCGGGTGAGGAACAACGACGTGCTCGACACGGTGTACGTGCCGTACGCGCCGGTGCAGGACGACCCGGTCCTCGAGGCGCGGGCCGCCTACGAGCTGCCGGCGGCCGACCCGGCGCAGCGGGGGACCGTCCAGTACGTGCCCTACACGACCATCCTCGGCGACGAGGGTCACCACCTCGGCGTCTACCTGCCGGCCGGCTACGACCCGGACCGGGCGGAGCCGTACAAGGTCGTCTACCTCTCCCACGGCATCTTCGGTGACGAGACCGACTTCATGGTCCCCGTCAACGTCCCGAACATCCTGGACAACATGACGGCGCGCGGCGAGATCGAGCCGACCGTCGTCGTCACCATGGGCAACCACTTCACCGGGACCGACCTCGGCTTCGGCTCCTACGACCGCCTCAACGCGGCGAACAACCTGGTCGAGGTCATCCTCCCGTTCGTGGAGGAGCGCTACAACGTCTCCGACGAGCGTGAGGGGCGAGCCTACGGCGGGTTCTCCTACGGCGGGTCGACCGGCGGCTTCGTCATCGCCAACCACCCGGCGGCCTTCGGGTACTTCGGGTTTTTCTCCGGCAACCCCACTCTCACCGAGGCGAACTACGACGACCTCGAGGCTGCGGTCGGCACCGGGGACCTCACCGTGTTTCTCGGCAACGGGGTCTTCGAGGGCGGGCCGGACGCGCACAACGCCATCGCGGAGAGCTTCCGCTCCCGGGGGTTCACCGCCGCGACCGCCCAGGTCCCCGGTGCCCACGACGGGATGACGGCGGGCCAGCTGTTCACGATCTTCGCCAGGGACCACCTGTGGAAGCAGGAGACGCCCGGCGGCGCGGTGGACGTCTCCCTCGAGACCGACACCCGGTGCGTGGTCGGGCGCGCCGTCCAGGTGGTCCAGGTGACGAACGGCTCCGACGCGCCCGCCCAGGTCACGCTGTCCTCGGCCTACGGCTCGCGGACGGTCACGGTGGGGGCCGGACGGTCCACCGCCGTCACCTTCAGCACCCGGCTCGCGTCGGTGCCCGCGAGCGAGGTGACGGCGACCGCCGTCGCGGACGGGTACGAGGGGACGACGGTGACCGCGCCGTACGCCGCCTACGACTGCGGGCTGCAGCACGGGATCCAGGGGGTCGTCCCCATCACCGAGATCCTCGCCTACGGGCAGAAGGTCACGGCGGTGGCCGTGGAGTACTCGGTCGACGTCGACCCGCGCGGGCTCGACCTCGACACCTTCACCGTCTCGGACAGCCTGTACAACTTCCGGTTCAACCCCATCGCCGACCTCACCGACCCGACCAAGAGGGCCGACCGGACGATCACGGCGGTCTACACGAACGACACGCCGTCGCTCGAGGCCGACCAGGAGTCCGACCGCGGCCGCTACGTGATCATCGAGCTGGACCCGATGGACCCGGGCGGCAGCACGGTGATGGCGTGGCAGGGCGGCGTACGGGTCAACCCGGACCTGCAGACCCGCGTCCTGCAGAACGAGGCCGTCCACGTCTGGGCAGCGGATGGCGACGGGCAGGGTGCCGTGCTGGCCCGGGCGTCGGACGTCGCGCGCGCGCCCACCCAGCCCGCGGTGAACCTGCTCTACGACGACTTCGTCCACGAGCGCTTCACGACGAGCACCGGTACCGAGGTGCCCTACGCCTACTGGCTGCCGGAGGACTACGACGCGACCAAGGAGTACCCCGTCGTGGTGATCCTGCCGGGGCACGGGCAGGGGTACATCGAGAGTGCCGACGGCACGAACAACGAGGGGGTCCAGATCGCCTCCGACATCCCGGCCGTCGCGTGGCTGCAGGAGGAGTGGACGGAGTCGGAGGAGGACGTCGTCGTGCTCGCCGTGCAGAACCGGCGGACCGGCAGCGGCACCGACCAGGCAGAGGCGATGGTCGAGGTCGTGAACGCGTTCGTGGACGAGTTCTCCGTGGACCCCGACCGCATCTACGGGTCGACGGTGTCGTACGGGTCGGTCCTGGCCTGGGCCGCCCTGACGGACCACCCGGGGCTGTTCGACGCCATGCTCGTCACCGGAGGCTTCGGTGCGAGCGAGGAGCAGGCGGCCGCGATCGCGGCGTCGCGCACTCCGGTGTGGGTCACCCACGGCACCGGTGACCACCTGCTCAACGTGGTGACCACCGGTCAGGCGTCGTTCAACCGGATCTGGAACGCCTACATGGCAGCGGGCCTGACCCCCGCGCAGGCGACCGCGCTCGTCAAGTACACCGAGTACCCGCTCTCGGCGTTCTACGAGCCGGACCAGCACCTGGCTGCGGCGCCGACCTACGAGGACTCCTCCATCCTGAGGTGGCTGCTCGACCAGTGACCGGCAGGGCGCACGCATGAGGGGCCCCCGGCGGGTGACGGACGGACACCGTCCGTCACCCCG